>JAYSRF010000168.1:0-29854 GCA_043721195.1 Fluviicola sp.
TGCACCAAGCCATTGAAGCCAAAGAAAATGTTCAAGTAGAAGCAGCAACACAAACGTATGCAACCATTACGCTTCAGAATTACTTCCGTATGTACCACAAATTAGCGGGTATGACAGGAACAGCTGAAACGGAAGCAAAAGAATTCTGGGACATTTACAAATTGGATGTTATTGTGATTCCTACGAATCGTCCAGTAACACGAAAAGATAGTCAAGATTTAGTATTCAAAACAGGGCGTGAAAAATACGCAGCTGTTATTGAAGAAACAGAACGATTAGTAGCAGAAGGACGAGCAGTACTTGTTGGAACAACAACGGTAGAAATTTCTGAGTTGCTGAGTCGTATGTTGAAAATGAAAAACATTCCTCATCAGGTTTTGAATGCCAAACATCACCAACGTGAAGCAGAAATTGTTGCAGATGCTGGTAAACCGGGTGCTGTTACCATTGCAACCAATATGGCTGGTCGTGGAACAGATATCAAGTTAGCTCCAAGTGTAAAAGCTGCTGGAGGTTTAGCGATTGTTGCTACAGAACGTCACGATTCACGACGAGTTGACAGACAGTTGCGTGGTCGTTCTGGTCGTCAAGGTGATCCAGGTTCATCACAATTCTTCGTTTCATTGGAAGATGATTTGATGCGTAAATTTGGTTCTGAACGAATTGCCAAATTGATGGACCGTCTAGGTTTGAAAGAAGGTGAAGTGATTCAGCATGGTATGGTATCAAAATCGATTGAACGTGCTCAGAAAAAAGTAGAAGAAAACAACTTCGGGATTCGTAAACGATTATTGGAGTACGATGACGTAATGAATGCGCAACGTAAAGCCATTTACAAAAAACGTCACAATGCACTCTTCGGTGATCGATTGGATTTAGATGTATCGAATATGTTCTACGATGTGATTGAATCCATTGTCTCCAATCATCAAGGTGGCGATTACAATGAGTTTGATTTGGAAATGATGCGTGTCCTCGGAATGCAATCGCCAGCAAGCGAAGAAAGCTTCAAAAAAACACCATTTAATGACTTGGTCTATGAAGTTTATATGGGAGTACAAGAGCATTACAACCGTAAAAACGAAGCAATAGGTGCGCGAGCTTATCCTCAAATTAAGCATGTACATGAAACGATGTCGAGCAAATACAGCAACATTGTATTGCCGTTATCAGGTGGTCGTAAGGAAACACAAATTGTTGTTAGCCTTGAAGAAGCCTACAATAGCGAAGGAAAATCGATCAGCAAAGCATTGGAACGCAATATTGTGTTGGGAATGATTGACAATGAATGGAAAGAGCATTTACGTGAAATGGACGACCTTCGAACTTCTGTTCAACAGGCTGTTTACGAGCAAAAAGATCCGTTGTTGATTTACAAACTCGAATCGTTTGAATTATTCAAAACAATGATGGCGCGTTTGAGTGCAGAAACCATTGAGTTTTTAGTGAAAGCTGATTTGCGTCAAGAACAAGAAGTAACGAGTACCAATCGTGAAATTGCGCAAAACAATTACGAAAAAGCACAAACACAAACCAACGATACAACAAGTAGCACACCTCCTCCACGTTTTCAAGGAAGTGAAGGTTATGAGGAAGCAATTCGCAACTCTAATCAAACACGTGAAAAACAACAACCCGTTGTTGTGGAACCTAAAATCGGAAGAAATGATTCATGTCCGTGTGGAAGTGGAAAAAAATACAAACAGTGTCACGGTAAGTAAATCGTTTTAGTATATTTTTAGTAAAGGGTTGTCAATATTGGCAACCCTTTATTTTTTAGGGCTTTATCATAAATAAATATTAAAACACTGATTATCAGTGTTTTAATTGAGTTATTTAAATCTTAACATTTTATTTTTATCCTAATATTCACTCAAAGTGTTTAATTAATCGACCATACTTGTAGATTATTCATTCTCATTATCTACAGACAAAAAAAATGCGTCTATTAGTTAAAACCAACGATTATGAAATGGATCTACTTACTACTCTTTGGAGCGATCAATTCAGCAGCTATCGCTCAAGATGAACAACAAACTATTCAACAATGGCAAAGTTCACATCCTACAACTCTGTTCATTTCTTCAGATCGCTATTCAAGCCTTTCAGAAAAGGAACAGCAACTACTTGGATCGAATGTTCTTATTTATCAAGATAAAATAACGCTGGCAGCAATTGAACAACATGATGCGCAATCAAAAAGTACATCCAATGATTCAAACAAACCTGGCAAAGCGGAGGATTTAGCGATCGTTAAAAACTGGTTAGCATTTAATTCTGATGTTAAACTATTGCCGCGTTCTCAATTTGATTCGGCGGATGCTACTCGTCAACAGGCCTATTTAGATAATCCACGTTGTTTGATTCTCTTAGGTGAGCAACTCACAGCAAAAGACGTTCAATTATACGAAGACTAAAGAAGCGTTTGACAACAACTAAGTTATTTACATTAATACACTACAGATGAAACTCAGAATACTCTCCATAATAGCACTTAGCATGATTGGTAATCATGTTTCAGCGCAAAGCAACACACCTTGTACAGTTGGTTCTATCACAGCACCGAATATTGCAGTTGGTGTAGGTTGTACAATGCAAGCAGGTACTACTGTTGGTTCTACTCAATCAACAAACGCTGCCAACGGAGGAACACCAAGCTGTGGCTCAATGGGACCAGATGTTTGGTATTCATTTATAGCTCCTGCATCTGGAAGTATAAACATCCAAACTTCAGCTGGAAGCATTTCTGATGGAGTGATGGCACTTTATTCAGGTACTTGTGGAGCATTTACACAAATTACGTGTAGTGATGATGCAGTAGGTCTTATGCCTGCTATATCTGCTGGAGGACTTACCCCAGGCGTAACATACTTGATTCGTTTTTGGCAATACGGAGGTGGTACTGGAACATTTAACATTTGTGTGAGTGCTGCAGCTCCTGCAGCTGGAAATACAACTTGTGTTATTCCTAGCCCTATTTGTTCTGGTTCACCTATTTCATTTATAGCTAATGCTGGAGGTTCTTCAGCCGATGTAATCAATTCTGGAAACAATTACGACTGTCTCTTTACTTCTCCCAACCCAAGTTGGTACTATTTAGAAATTGCCAACCCTGGGAATTTGGTCATTGATATTACAGCTGGATCAGACGTAGATTATGAAATCTGGGGTCCTTTTCCAAACTTAGCAAATGCTGTTGCCAACTGTAATTCGTATGGTGTACCACAAGATTGCAGTTATTCTCCATCTCCTATTGAGCAAGCAATTGTAAACGGAGTAACAGGTGGACAGGTATACGTTTTGTTAGTGACTAACTTTGCGAATGTTGTGCAAACGATCAATATCAATGAAGCAGCAGCAAATACAGCAAGTACGAACTGTGCGATTGTTCCTTTACCAGTTGGATATACGCAATGGGATATTCAATTCCAAGATCGTAAAGCAATCTTGACTTGGTCGACGGATTCAGAAGAAAACAATGAGCAATTCTTTGTTCAACGTTCCGCTGATGGTCAAATCTGGGAAACAATTGGAGCAGTTGCAGGGAATGGAACTTCTTCTCAAAACCACAATTACACGTATACAGATGAAAAACCAGTGAGCGGAATCGGTTATTATCGCCTGATGCAAGTTGATTTTAATGGAACACCTTCTTACACAAGTATTTTATCAGTGAATACTGTAAAAACTGAAAAAATGTCCATCTATCCGAATCCAGCTAAACAAAGCTTTAGTGTGATTATGGATACCAAAAACATTGAGCAAGTTACCATTACAGATCCAGTAGGAAAAATGGTTGAGGTAACATATACTGAAATGCCAAATGGTATCACAGTTGATTGTAGCAAATTAGCAATTGGAATTTATACAGTAACGGTGCTTTCACAAGGAACAAAACAATCTGAAAGACTCGTTATCAAAGAATAATAAAAGCACACACTACTACTACTAAATGCTACCATGCAAAGAGCGTTCATTCATTGGACGCTCTTTTGTTTTGAAAGCAGTACCACTTTGCCTCAAAATCGGTATTTTTGAATCGTATGAAATCCATTACATCGGTATCAATTGTAGGAGCTGGGAATGTTGCTTATCATTTGGGTAAAGCACTTTCCAATTCGGGTGTTGGAGTTGATTTTATTTTTAGTAAATCAAACACGAATGCGCAAGAGTTAGCAAACTTAGTTGGTGCAAAAGCAACTCGTAATCTAGCTGATTTACAGAAAAGTGACTTAATCATTTGCGCTACACCAGATGATACCTTGATTGACTTAATTCCAATTCTTGCTCCGATTGCGCCTGTTGTTGCAACTTCTGGTACGTTCAATGTGTTGGCACTCGATCTCGATACACCTATTGGGGTTTTTTATCCATTACAAACCTTTTCCAAGTCAAAAGCAACTGACTTTTCTATTATTCCTCTATTCATAGAAAGCAATACGGTTGATTTCAATGGAATTCTTTTAGAGTTGGGTAAAAAAATGAGTCGAACTGTTGTCGAACTAGAATGGGAAAAGCGAAAAAACCTTCATTTGGCTGCTGTTTTCGCCAATAACTTCACCAATCACCTCATTGATATTGCCCAACAACAGTTGCAAGCAGCACAATTGCCTTTTGCATGGATTCAACCCTTGCTCAATGAAACACTAGCTAAACTGGAGTTTCAGACAGCTAAAGATGCACAAACAGGACCAGCAAGAAGAAACGATCAACAAACGATCCAACAGCATATTTCAATGCTTCCATCAGAAGAAGCCAAGATCTACGAACTTCTAACAGCAAGTATTCAACAACGATTTTCAGACCATGATAAGTTATAAAGAACGACTCCCATCCATTACCACCTTGATTTTCGATGTTGATGGTGTATTGACCAATGGCGAAGTAACATTAGCCAATGGAGCTGTGATCCGCACCTTAAATTCAAAAGACGGTTATGCATTGCAATATGCTGCAAAAAAAGGGTATCAGATTTTCATTATTACTGGTGGAAATTCAGAAGATGTGAAAGACCGATTAGAGCGCTTGGGCGTAATAAGGGTGTGTCTTCGTGCTTCCGATAAATTGACTGTTTACAACGAACTCAAGAAAGAATTCAACTTTTCTGATACAGAAACATTGTACATGGGAGACGACATCCCAGATCTTCCCGTATTGCGCTTAGCTGGTTTGAGTTCCTGTCCACAAGACGCTGCTGTAGAAGTAAAAGCTGCTTGTCATTATCAATCGCCATTAGATGGTGGGAAAGGCTGTGTGCGCGATGTTGTAGAACAAGTGATGCGCGTACAAGGTACTTGGATGAATGAGGATGCTTATCATTGGTAAGTAAACCCATATAAACAGTTAATTTTTGAATTCAATTCCAACTTCATTTGCCAACGCACCTATTCCCATTATATTTGCAGTATGAAATGGATTGGCAATCGCATCAGTTATCTTGATCAAGAACACAAAACAACATTTGTTGTGAAACCAGAAAACACTGGAATTGCTAAAGCACTAATTGGTGCTTGGTTTTTTATGTGGTTTGCTATTGGAATAGCCATTATTGCAGCTTGGAATACCTTTCCCTTAAAAAAAGAAGAACACCTCATCTTAATTGTGTTCATGGTCTTTTGGACGTACTATTTTGTTCGAGTTGGTCGTTCCTTTTTCTGGTTGATGTATGGTCAAGAAATGTATAAAGTGGATAAAATCTCTTTAACGCTCAAAAATTCCATCAAAGGATATGGGAAAGCGAAAGAATATTACATTGAAAACATTGAGAAAATCCGTGTTCATGTTCCAAAACCCAACTCATTTCAAACGGCTTGGGAAAATTCACCTTGGATTCGTGGAGGCGAGCGCTTAGAGTTTGATTATAGCGGTAAAACCATTCGTTTTGGAAGAAAGTTAACCGAAAAAGAAAGCAAATTATTGTTTCAAGTACTAACAAAACGAGTAGAAGAACATTTGCGCAAAAAGAAGAAGTCGGGGGAGTGAAAGGGAATTATGAAATTCATTTACTTATTCCTTTTTTGTTTTTTATATTCTGAATCAAAGGCACAAATTTCTGATTCTGTTCAAACCTATTATCTTTCAAAGGAGGTAAGAATCACTTATTCATCAGATTTTGCAAAGAAAATCTATCAAAAAAGTATCTCTGATTTTGATTTATTTAAACAAGAGGCTATTCGTAAAATGCACGAAGGGATAGATTTAGCTGCAAGGTTAAAAAAAGATTCTAATTATCTCTTAAAACTGGAAGACTTATTTAAAAACCCCAATGAAGTAAATAGATTGTCACGTGCGCTAGGTCTTGAGATTTATATAGATGAGATCCCTGTATCAACCTATGATACAACAGGTAATCGTTTATGGTACGAAAGAACTTTAGATGCATCTTATTCAAAAGATTCATCAAAAACGATTTGTTATTACACGATTGATCAATTGCTATCAGGTCCAACAGAGCAAGAGTCGGCCTATAATCCTTTATTAGACTTTTCGAATGTAATCGATGGTTCTTATGTAATGTACTATCAACCTATATATAGTGATAAATTAGAAGGCTTTCATAAAAACATTCCATATTGCAATTTCAGTGTATTAAACAAAAAAATCGATGGTTCTCTAGTGTTTCTTTATCCAAATGGTGATACCCTTTCGTATGGTCATTTTGTAAATGGCAATCGAGATGGATTATGGAAAATGTACCTGCCAATAATTTCTCGAACGGGTTATTCGGCTACCTTTTTTGTTACAATGAACGGAACCGATCTTGAGCCCATAAAAGATAAAGTGGTTTACTCATTTGAATATAGAGATGGGATACTAAATGGGGAATATTTTTTTTCTGAAAATGGTGTACTTCGTGCAAATGGTAAGTTTGAAAACAATGTTCCAGTAGGTAAATGGGAAGTATACCATAAAAATGGGCAACTATCAAACCGTATTCATTTTATTCGTACTCCATCTATAATTCCTGCAACAGTGATTTATCCTAAAATTATAGGAACTGTATTTATAAATGAAAGAAGCAGATATGTTTCCGAACTACCTTCTGGAACCATGTATCTTGTTATTCCAGGTTTAGTAGATCAATTAGTTGAGCAGGAACCTTCTGTTTATGAAGAAAAATGGATCAAATTATATGAGTTTGGTCTTCCCGAAAACAATCTTGTTTACAAGTTGTATTTTACTGGAGTTTATGAAGCTTATTACGATAATGGTAATTTGTTTTTTAAACTGACGATTAGCGAAGATGGTAAGTCTATTTCTTTTCCAAGAGAGATTTATGATCGAAATGGTGGATTAATCCAAAAATGGAAGTTAAATAAAAAAGGAAGCAAGGGAAGGGTTGTGTATTATCTTCCTGATGGAAGCCGACAAATTTATAAAGTAGGTAAACATGGATATAAACAGGTGTTTCCTTTTATTCGTAATAGATAGCAACATAAATCTCCATCATGAATCTTTTAAAAGCTATTTGGAATGGGATCATTCGCATAATCCTCCAGATTTTGAAAGGCATTTATCGTGTTTTAAGAGCCATCTTTAACTTCATGAGTGCTATTGGTGATTTATTTCCGTAGGGAACTATTTTCTCCCATTTGAAGAACATTTTATTTACTAAAAATGAACATTAGTATCCGATAAACTATTTTGGTATTAGTATGAAAACCTTTAATGTAATAGGTGTTGGTGTGAATCTCAAATTGTGGGCTTCCTTTTTAGCTTTACGAGATTCTGAATTAGAAGGATGACGCCTTTTGAACGGAAAAAGCGAAATGCAGTGGAATGCGGGAACCGTAAGGAAGCTCGCTGCGGCGAGATCACCGAAACGGTCGCAATTCCACAAATGGAGCGAATTGACGGACAAACAGCGTCGAGTTTTCTTTTGCTTACTTTTCTTTTGCGGAAAAAGAAAAGTAAGGTTAATAGGAATAATATTAATACAACTGATTTTTATAGGGCTATACTGAAAAAAGAAACAGGCACCGAAATCCATCAATACCTGTTCCTCTTTTATCGTTTTCAACTTATTCAATCAGCAACACGTGCCCTGAATATTCGAATTTTTTATCGTTATTGGAATCCCTAAATCGGATGGCCCAAGTGTACGTTCCTTGTGGTACTAATTTACCATCATAACTTCCATCCCAGCCAATATCGGCATTCTTCGTTTCAAAAATGGTTTCTCCCCAACGATTGTAGATTGTCATATTGAAACTGAACGGATCAAATCCTGAGGTGAAAACGGGTTGGAAGATATTGTTGTTCTCATCGCCATCTGGTGTGAAGGCATTCGGCACAAAGAAAATCAGTTCTTCTTTAATGTAGACCGTCAAATTGGTTGAATCAATACAACCTGCTGCATTGGTTGCAATCAAAACAACAGTATAATTGCCTGCTTCCTCTGGATAAGCATGTGACGGACTTACACCCGTAGATGAAGTACCATCACCAAATGTCCATTGATAGGAAACGGCATTGGATGACGTATTGATGAATTGAAAATTCGGATCTGTAATAGATGTTTCTTGATCATTCACCGTAAACGCAGCATTCGGTTCTGCTAATACACAAACAATACTGTTGGAGGTTGCACTGTTGATACATCCTTGTGCATCCGTTACGGTAAGTGTTACATCATAACATCCTTCGCTTGAATAAACTGCGTTCGCTGATGCAACCGTGTTGGATGAGTTGCCATTACCAAAGTTCCAATTTACAGATGAACCAACTGGAGTAGAGGTATTCGTAAAGGTTACAGCCAAAGGCGCACACCCTGATGTAACATCTGGACTAAAATTCACTGTTGGTATTGCTAACACAACAATCGTTGCAGAAGAAGGTCCTCCGCAGCCATTTGGCACGTCATACGTAATTGTATTATTTCCTATTTGTGCCAAAGATGGATCAAACAATCCAGTAGCAGCGTTGACAATTCCATTTCCTGTCCATGTTCCGCCAGGGCTAGCACCTGTCAATGTTACTTGATTTCCATTTGAACAATAGGGCCCTGAAGGATTAATAACCGTCGATAATCCAGGATTCAGCGCTAATGTAGTCGTTGTTGTTGAAGAACAGCCATTGAGCGTAACAGTCAGCGTATAAACACCCGCATCGGCTGCAACAATACTTGCAATCGTTGGGTTTTGGAGAGCAGAAGCAAATCCATTAGGCCCAGACCAACTATAAGTGGCTCCAGCTACGTTGGTAGCAGTTAAGTTCAACTGATCAGAAGGACAAAGCGGACCATTATTATTCGCAACAGCACCAGGTAAAGGATTTACTGTCACAGTTGAAGTTCCTGTTCCAGTACAAACTCCTGTTGTTCCAGTTATCGTATAAATAGTTGTAACAGCTGGATTAGCGGTTACAGATGTTCCTGTTGTAGCTGAAAGTCCAAGAGCTGGTGACCACACATAAGATGTTGCTCCAGCAGCTGTCAACGTAGCAGAACTACCAGCGCAAATCGTGGCATTGTTCACATTCACTAATGGATTGGGATCAACAGTTACTGTAGAGGTTGTTGTTCCTGTACAGCCTAAAGTTGTCCCCGTTATTGTATAAACAGTTGTTGCAGCAGGATTTGCAGTTACGGAAGCACCAGTTGTTGCTGAAAGTCCACCAGCTGGTGACCAAGCATACGTTGTTGCGCCACTTGCCGTAAGTGTTGCTGAACCACCTGCACAAATCGTTGCATTATTCACATTCACAACTGGATTCGCATTCACCGTTACGGTAGCGGTTGTTGTTCCAGTACATCCTAAATCTGTTCCGTCAATTGTATAGACGGTTGTAACTGCTGGATTGGCTGTAACACTTGCACCAGTTGTTGCTGAAAGTCCGCCAGCAGGTGACCAAACATAGGAAGTTGCTCCTGTCGCTGTTAATGTAGCAGAACCTCCTGCACAAATTGTTGCATTGTTGACATTTATGACAGGAATTGGATTCACAGTCACGGTTGCAGTTGCTGTACCTGTACATCCTGCTGTTGTTCCAGTTACGGTATAAACAGTTGTTGTTCCAGGATTCGCAGTTACAGAAGTGCCTGTTGTTGCTGAAAGCCCGCCAGCTGGTGACCAAACATAAGAAGTAGCACCAGTTGCTGTTAACGTTGCTGAACCACCCGCACAAATTGTTGGTGAATTGACGCCAACAACTGGATTTGGATCAACCGTCACAGTCGAAGTTGCCGATCCAGTACAGCCACCAATTGTTCCCACAACAGTGTAGACAGTTGTAACAGCAGGATTAGCAGTTACACTTGTTCCAGTCGTTGCTGAAAGTCCACCAGCAGGTGACCAAACATACGTTGTTGCACCAGCAGCGGTCAATGTTGCAGAACTTCCAGCACAAATGGTTGGAGAATTGACGGTAACCACTGGATTTGGTCCAATAGTTACGGTTGCAGTTGCCGTTCCAGAGCAACCAGCTGTGGTTCCTGTAACGGTATAAAGGGTTGTTACCAAAGGATTGGCAGTTACACTCGTTCCAGTCGTTGCGGAAAGTCCACCAGCAGGCGACCAAACATACGTTGTGCCTCCAGATGCCGTTAATGTAGCAGAACCTCCCGCACAAATCGTAGGAGAATTCACATTGATGACTGGATTAGGCGTAACCGTTACGGTTGAAGTTGTAGTTCCTGAACAACCAGCAGTAGTTCCAACGACCGTATAAATCGTTGTGGCGGCAGGATTCGCAGTTACAGAAGTACCTGTTGTAGCTGAAAGTCCGCCAGCAGGCGACCAAACATAAGTTGTTCCTCCAGAAGCTGTTAATGTTGCAGATCCACCAGCACAAATCGTTGGCGAATTGACATTAATTGTTGGACCAGGAGTTACTGTTACCACACGAGAATAAGTGACTTGATTTCCACAAGCATCCGTTACGATAGAATAAAGTGTAATGCTTCCAGCTGTTGGAAATGTAATAACGGCACTTGAACCTGAACCACAAGAAGGAGCACCTCCAGGGCTAAAACTCCAGTTGTAAGTATATCCTGGAACACCAAAAGAACCAATCGTAGAAGCGGTAATTGTTCCACCTGCACAAACGGTTGTTGCACTAAGACTAAATGGTGTAGCTAAGTTATTGTATTCGATCGTTTTCCCTGTTATGGTCATTGTCCATGGAGATGCAGAAGCAATACACGTATTGTTACAACCAGAAGTTCCCCAACAAGCTCTAAAGAATTGGAGGGTAAATGTTACGTTTTGTGCTACACAACTTGGAGCTGGCATACATCCTGATACATCGCTAAAAATGGAGATATTTGTTCCTGTACAAAGACCAGCGCTCGGCAAATTACAAAACCAATAAAAACCAGCTGCAGAAGGACTCAAACAACCACCAACTGCAATGCGCATTGCACCATCTTCACGCCAACACGAACCAGTTGCATTGTAATTAAATGACCATTGAACATCGGTTACAGTTGCATTTGCAGGTCTAGGAACAACTAAATTGTAGTTACACGAATTGGTGAAATTACAACTGGCATTGTACATAGAACCAGTAATACTTGCTTGAGCCAAGGTATTTGTTCCAGTTACTGTTGGGTCAATAATCAGCTCATATTCGTCAATGTTTTCATTGATCCAATTGAAAGGAACCACCACATCCATTTTATTGCCATTCAAGCGGTATTCGCCAGATTGAGCCAATTCTTTAGGTCCGTCTTTGGCGTAAAACTTTGCTTCATCAATGTGCAACACATCTGTTGTTCCTGATAGAACCATCAATTCTCCTATTCCAACTGTTTCATTCATTGGATTAAATTGAAGCGACGGATTCATGGGAGCATCAAATTGATCCCTAAAAACCAATTCATCAAACGTTCCAAATAGATTTTTCTTCACAATGAAGTTGGTCTTGATCGATCCACGCAAAACAAGCATTTCTGCATCGATGCCAGGGAAAATGTTGTTGATATGAATGCCATCCTCTCCAATCGTATAATCCGACCAATTTGCCTGACCAAGATTGGTTTCAATTGCATCGGTAACAGAAAGTAATGACCAATTATTGAAATAAATAATTCCTTGATTTGTTTTAATGTAAGCTCTGTTTTCTTCCACATTAATTCCCGTGGTTTCTAATGTAAACTGAGATTCAAAAACTGCAGCAGAAACTGGATTCAGTGTATGATCAATTGTCACCCAGTCACCATTGACCTGTGCGTGCAATTCTCCCATTGCTTTTTGTTGGTAGAATTCAGACGGATCGAGTGTGTTGACAAAATAGCGCTCATCAAAATTTCGTTTAGAAAGTACCTCAACACAGGTTTGACAAGGGGCATCTTTCGTTAAATAGCCAAATTCAGGATGATCATAATCAGCAGGAAGATTGTATTTTTTCCATTCTTCTAGATTTTGTGGTTGAGGAGTAGTAAATGAAGAGAGATTATTCACCTTTCCTTCCATTTGACCTGCACTGTTTTGCACTTGTGCATTGAATGTAAAAGGAATAAAAAGGAGGGGAATAAAGCGCAAATAAGCAACTGAATTTTGAATCAATTTGCAGTAGTAATTGGAGTAGTACATTGCTGTTTTTTTTGTAGTGTTTGCTTAATTCTAGTATGTATAAGTTTACACTTTATATTCTATAAAATGACGTAAAAAACACAGCAAAGTCGGTCAATATGAATAGAATCGATTTAGTAATGATCAAACTACTTCATTAATCGAACAAAAAAGCATTCTCACTGAACAACTAGAAAGCATTATTTTCACCATTATTCCATGTAGTCTTCACTCAGTGAAATAAGTTTATGGCATATAAATTGTAAGTGCTCGACAGAATATAAACCCCAATATTATGAAAAAATACATGTTACTTTCGACGTTACTATTCGGATTGTTGATGTCTGCTTTTGCCACAACAACAATCGGAGTATTACCTTACAAAATTGCTTACGAAGGGCGGATTCCTAAAAAATACACCGCTGAACAAATCGAAGCAAATCGATTACAAGATGGGCGAAGTTACCAAGCTTCCATGATCAATTATTTAACAAAAATGAACCGTAAACGTTCCAATGTGGCTTTGGATGTAACTGTTCTAAGTCAACATCAAATTGATGCATTAATAGCAGAAAACAGTATAACAACCGAACAACTCGATTCATTGACCAACGAAGAATTGGCTAAAATACTTGGAATAACACATGTAGTCTTAGGTTCTGCTACCCGAACATTTATTATGAGTGACGAATTATCACTTGGTATTAGCGCAGTAAGTATTCTTACAGGTCAACCAATGATCAATGCAACTGCCAATATTAGTCTCATCAGTACGTTGGAAGATGTTGAAACAAATGGAACTGTATTCAGTCGACAATTTAACCGCACAACTTCTGCAACACGCAGCGATGAGCAAAGTTTAAGAGATGCATTCCGCAAATCTTCACGTCGCATGTTTCGGGCATTACGTGATTAAATTTCAGTAAAAGGAGTTAGCTAGAGGTTCATTTGTGGACCTCTTTTTTGTTGAATAGAAGTGTAAGTTACATTCCCCTCGCTTTCTTGATATTATCGTAGGCTTCTTGGATTTTTTGGAACTTCTCTTTTGCACCTTTCTGGTATTCTTCTCCAAGCGAAGCGACTTTATCTGGGTGATAACGAACAGCCATTTGTCGGTAGGCTTTTTTGACTTCATCATCTGTTGCAGATTTTTCAATTCCAAGCACTTGGTAATCGCTTTCAAGGTTTTGTTTGAACATTCCACGAACGGATCTAAAATCCATTGGTGGTACTTGTAAGAGTTGAGAAAGGTGTTCTAAAGTTCGAATTTCGGCATCTGAAACCTGTCCATCAGCTCGTGCAATTCCAAATAAATAATGCAGTAATTGAATTCGCATTTCCACTTGCGATCTGACACGAATATCAGCACAAATTTCTTCTATCGGAAGGGAGGGCGAATCGAGGAAACGTTTAAGAGTTTGGAGGTGATTGACATTAAATTGCGGTCCGAATTGTTGTGAGAGAAATGATTTAACAAAATCGAGTTCTGCTTTTACAACGCGCCCATCACTTTTCATCATGTAAGCCGAAAGTGCCAACAATTGTGTGGGGAAGTCGTAACGCTGGGTTTGTTGGCGGTAATAGGAGAAAATATCATCATACGATTGCCGATTAGCACCTTGCTGGCCTTGAGTTCCACCTGCTTTTCGTCTGCGGAGTGCATTGTCAATAATTCCGCCAATGAGAAAACCGATTAAGCCAGACAAGAAATCTTTCTGAAAAGCAAAAAATCCAATAAATGCACCAATGATACTAAACACGCTCTATGAAAAATCCTGCACCCATTTGTTCAACAGGTGCAGGAATTATTATTGATTAAATAAATTCTATACTTCGGTCGATGAAGTTACTCAATTCTTCACCTTTCAACATTCCTTGAGAAAGCAGTGCCAAATCGGTTAACTGTTTCACTTTGGATTGTTGTTCGGATTCGTCAGTGGTTTCTAACAATGAACCTACTTTTGCATGGTTTGCATTGATCACCATACTGTATGTTTCTGGGAATGCACCAAAAAAGCCTCCACCACCCATTTTTTGTTGTTCCATCATACGACGGATAAATTCTGGTTGTGTTACAATGATGGGTGCATCTGTTTCACTCATTGATTTGAATTCCACTTTGAATTTCTTCGCATCAACAGCGGTTTCAAACAATGGTTTCAAGGTAGCTTCTTGTTCTTCCGACAATTTGGAAGGCAATTCACCATCTTTCTTGATCAACTGATCCATCGTATCTGCATCTACACGTACAAATGACATGTTTTCAACCGTTTGTTCCAATTTAGAAACCCAGTGAGGTGCTAATGGACCATCAATTATAGCTACTTGGTAACCACGATCTTTTGCTTGTTTCACGAATGAAAAATGCTCTTCTAAACTGTGTGTGTAAAGGGCAATTATTTTTTCGTCTTTATCCGTTTGTAAAGGTGAAATTTGATCTTTGAATTCATCAATAGTCAAGTATTTTCCATCAGTGGTTTTGATCAAAGCAAATGTTTTCGCCTTTTCTGCAAATTTGTCATCAGACAACATTCCGTATTCAACAAAAATCTTCAAATCGTCCCATTTCGCTTCAAAATCAGCACGGTCTTTTTTGAACATATCCGCTAATTTATCGGCAACTTTTTTGGTGATGTGCGAAGAAATTTTCTTCACATTGCCATCACTTTGTAAGTACGAACGCGAAACGTTTAATGGAATATCTGGTGAATCAAGCACACCGTGTAATAAGGTCAAGAACTCAGGAACGATTTCAGCAACGCTATCCGTAATGAATACTTGATTGGAATATAAATTGATTTTATTGCGTTGTACTTCAACGTTTTCTTTCACTTTCGGGAAATACAAGATTCCTGTTAAGTTGAACGGATAATCAACATTTAAGTGAATGTGGAACAACGGATCTTCGAATGACATGGGGTACAATTCGCGGTAAAACGCATTGTAATCCGCATCTGTCAAATCAACTGGAGCTTTTGTCCAAGCTGGAGCAGGGTTGTTCACTTGATTTGGAACATCAATAGATACACGCTTTACTTTTCCATCTTCGTCTGTTTCACCTTCTGGCGAATCGATGTATTCAGCTTTTGTACCGAAGATCACTGGAATTGGCAAGAACTTACAGTATTTGTCCAAGATTCCTTGAATGCGATTTCTTTCCAAAAACTCAATTGATTCTTCATTGATGAACAAAACAATGTCTGTACCTTGGGTGGTTTTCTCAATATCTTCAATGGTATATTCAGGCGAACCGTTACTTTCCCATTGCACAGCTTGCGAACCTTCGTGACGTGACAAGGTTTGAATCTGTACTTTTTCAGACACCATGAATGCTGAGTAGAAACCAAGACCAAAGTGACCGATAATGCTTTCAGCACCTTCTTTCCCTTCGTATTGTTTTACAAACTCTTCTGCACCTGAAAATGCGATTTGGTTGATGTACTTGTCAATTTCATCGGCAGTCATACCAATTCCATTGTCACGAATAGTGAGTGTTTTAGCGTCTTTATCAAGAATAACTTCGACTTTTAAATCGCTCAACTCACCTTTGTATTCTCCTTGAGAAGAAAGCACTTTCAATTTTTGCGAAGCATCGACAGCATTCGAGACGAGTTCTCGCAAGAAAATCTCATGGTCGGAATACAAGAATTTTTTAATAATCGGAAAAATATTTTCCGTTGAAACATGAATGTGACCTGTTTTCATACGTTTTTGAAATTTGGGATAGAGTGGTCAAGGTTTGTGCCAAAGGGGGAGGGGTGACAAATTGGCAGAGCTTCGCATTTCGATTACACTGCGTTGCGCTCAATATAGCTCAGTTCGACAAGCTCAGTTCGAATGGCTCAGTTCGAATGGCACAGTTCGATAAGCTCAGTTCGGCAAGCTCAGTTTATTTCTGACTTTTTCAGCAGCTGTTTTAATGCTAGGATTTCAAGAATTGACGTATTGCTTGGTACTTGTTCGATTTCTATTTAACAATATACTAGCATACACTCCTCATACACTATCCATACTTCAACCATACTTCAACCATACTTGAACCATACTTGAACCATACTTGAACTATACTTGAACCATACGAATGCCTGGCTTTTGCCTCGCTTTTACTAGTACTTTGAAATTGCCTAGTTGATTAACAAAAAAGTATGTGCTGTGTTTAATTGATCAATCCCCCTTTTTTTCGATTCGCTGTTGAGAAAATTTTTTATTTAGGATTTCAAGAACTAATTGTTCGCTTAAAATCACCATCCTCGTAAGTCCAATTTCATAAAATCAAAAAGGAAGCCTACCAACTCTATCTATTATTG
Source organism: Fluviicola sp. (assembly GCA_043721195.1). GTDB lineage: Bacteria > Bacteroidota > Bacteroidia > Flavobacteriales_D > Crocinitomicaceae > Fluviicola. Next base: position 16,820 of record JAYSRF010000168.1, read on the forward strand.
GGATTCATGGCAATTGTAGCGTATCGTCTCAGATATGAGTGATTCTGGATTGCTGAATTAGGAAGAGGAATAATTGGCAAAACAGACAGAATTTATTAACAAAGAGATTTTTTCGAAGTGATTTTAGAATGGTATGCTTAATTTCATGAAACAAGTTCACTTTAGCTTACCATTATTTATGTTGAATATTTTAAAAAAGATTCCTTTTGATAAAATCTTGGATTTCTTGCAACCATTGGTTATCCCGATTATCATTGGAGCTGTTTATGTTTTAACTCACACTATTTGGGAAGCATTTTTTACTGTTTCGGTGGTTGATTTTATTTTTTCGCACATTGAAAAAAACATCCTGAACGATAGTATACTTATTACCACTGCATTTGTATTTGTGATCTGGCTGATCTACAAATTATTGTACAAAAAACACAAACCACCTTTGCGACTATTATCGTTCATTTTTATCATTACTGCTATTTACTCCTACTACCGTTTTTTAGGCTCGGTTTGGTATTTTACATCGTTCTCCTTTTCTGAAAACGTGAAGTATGCTGATGTACTATTCACTACTATACTAATAATTCCTTTATTAGTTATTCAGCTCTATCTGAAAGCGACTCGGAAAACAGATAATCAAGCGGACAACAATCTTACAACTGGATTTTTATATGACGAACCGATTTCACGAGAAGAAAATCAAGATAAATTCGGTTATGAATTCTATGCCAAGACGATTGCTGAAAAACTTATGGCAACTCATTCTAAAGAAGATAAAGCTTTTGCAATGGGGATTAATGGCAAATGGGGTTCAGGAAAAACATCATTTGTTACTTTGATAAAAAAGTACTTAATCAAAGATCACTTTATTGAAATTGAGTTCAATCCATGGAATAGTCATACTCCAAAAGCGATCATAGAAGACTTCTTTGATACTTTAGAAGAAGGATTGATGAATCACCATTGGGGAACAGCGAAACTTATTCGTTCTTATTCAAAGAAACTTATTGAGCTAAATGACTCTGCTCTTACTCGGGGGATTCAATTATCTTCTTCCTACTTATTTGGCGATGGCTCATTAGGTAGTATTCAGCAAAAGATTAAAGAATCGCAACTATTTGACAAAAAAATCATTGTGTACATTGATGATTTGGATCGACTGGATCAATCTGAGATCATAGAGGTAATGCGCTTGATTCGCAATACGGCTAATTTCAAGAACATGTTTTTTGTTGTGTGTTATGATCGGAACTATATTTTAAATGCGCTAAAGGATCTAAACATTCAACATGAACGCTTTTTGGAGAAGATCTTTCAATTAGAGGTTACGTTACCATATTTAGAATCGCGCAAATTGAGAAATTATCTTTTTGAAGGATTAAAAAAGAATTATCCAGAGGAATACCATAAAATTATAAAAAACACGATTGTTTCTGGAATGGGATTACACAATCAATTTCAAAAGATTCTTGACAAATGGGTCTTAAACTTAAGAGATATAACTTTGATTATCAATTCTTTGTCACTCAACTCCTCAAATTTGCTTGGTGACTTCTATTTTCCAGATCTCTTGAAACTCGAATTGTTACGAGTCAGATAACCAGTAGTTTATGAATTACTTCATAAAAAAACTGTAGATTATTTAACAACAGGAGGACGTACATCCGATTCCAAAAACAGATATAGATTAAAAAAGGATGAGACAGATAATCCTAGGTATAGTCTTGAATTAGACTTAGAAAAAAACAAGGATGAATTTAAACTATCAGAATTCGACATAAAGTTAATAGTAGAATCTCTTGAACATTTATTCATAAAAGGTAATCGGTTTTATTCAGAAGATCAACATGAATTATCAGTAGTATTTCCAAGTAAATTTAACAACTACTTTAGTTATAGTATATCCGATCGCAAACTATCTAACAGAGAATTTATGAATGCAACTAAACTTATCATCACCGATTTCAAAGCTAAAATCGATGAATGGATAAACAAAGGTTTAGAAAATGAATTAGTTGATCGATTAATGCTGATAAAAGACTACGATAACAAGGAGCACTTTGAACAAACGATAGAGGTGATTTTTTATTTGGCCAATAAAAAATCAAATTACCTTGACATTAATATTTATCCTGAAAAATTGATACTTTACCCTTCTGAGGAACTGTTTCAAAGTCAATTATTTAATTCGAATGATAAAATTTCTAATCTCTATGAAAACAATAGTGACTGGAAAGTATTTATTAATCGTTTTTTCGAGAATGCTCAAACACCATTTTACTTTGAAGCGGAGCTATTACACTATTTTATCAATAATTGTAAATATTCAGACCCAATTTCAATTTTACCATTTACTTTAGAGAAAGGTCTTTCACTTCTCGAGACTTATTTCAAAAAGTATACAGATTCAATCAATAGAATTGAAGATGATGAACAAAGCATTTGGCGATTGTATCATGCTTGTAAAAGTGAAATTAAGAATAAAGATGAAACAGTTATCTATTCAGTTTCAGAGTTGATTAAAGGTTTATTTATTAAATGTATCCAACAAAAAGATGTAGACGGCTTTATTAAAGCAATTCTAACCAAAGATCTTAGATCAGATAATTATGGGATTCATAAAGAAGTAATTTCTATTTTTGAGAATTGGGATCATTTTATGACTTTCTTAGAAGAACAGCCAGATGGTAAATGGAACTATTTAAAAGAGTTTTTAGCTTTTTGTTCTCTACGAAATGCATCTAATTTCACTGATTATATTGAATACCCATTTGAAACAATCCCTGTGAAAGAGTGGTTTAAGCAATAGAAGAATAAGAAGAATAAGAAGAATAATAGGAACAGCTTTAACCAGAATTTATTTTTGAGGGGGCAGCCCCTCTTTATTCCTACTCAACTACTTCTAATTTAGCATCAGAAATAAGCAGTAAAGGCTTTTGCATAGTTAGGGATTCGGAGAAAACGTATAGCAAAGTTGTTGATTCGAAGTAAAAGTCTTTGTATTTTTTAGCAGTTAGTAAATCCTCGGTTTCGATCGGGGATTTTTGATTTACCAACTGACTATTTAGAAGACGTAGTTACCGCAAGAAACCTCATTAAATCTTACGACGTGCTTTTTCTTGTCGAATCAAACTCAATTCTCTCCCGGTTTGTCCTTTCACAGATGTATTTTCATCGGCTCTGCGCAATAAATAAGGAATCACCTCCTTCACTGGTCCATAAGGAACGTATTTGGCAACATTGTAGCCTGCATGCGCAAGATTGTATGAAATGTGATCACTCATACCCAATAATTGTGCAAAATAGATGCGTTTATCCTTTTTGTCAATTCCTTTTTGTTCCATTAAATCAGCGAGGTAAGCACTTGACTTTTCATTGTGTGAACCCGCACATAAGGCAATGTATTCTAAATTGTCGACCAAGTAAAGCAACGTTTCGTCGTATTCTTTATCGCACGTTTCTTTGTCGGGTTGAATAGGGGATGGGTACCCTTTTTCACTGGCGCGTTTCCGCTCCTTTTCCATGTATGCACCGCGAACCAATTTGACTCCGTAGTGCAGTTTTTGTTCTTTCGCCCATTGAATGGATTGTTTGATAAATTCCAAACGATCGTGACGGTAGAGTTGAACGGTATTAAAGACAATGGCCTCTTGTTGGTTGTATTGCTCCATCATTTGATGACAAATTCGGTCGATTGTATCTTGAATCCACGTTTCTTCAGCATCAATAAATACGGGAACATTTGAGTCAAAACCAGCTTTACAAATGCGATCTATACGTTCAACAATTAAGTCATATTCTGCTTTTTCAGAATCGGTTAAGGATTCAATGCCGGGATTTGCTTTTTCCAACAGTGCAAAACGGGATATTCCCGTCACTTTGAAAACTGCAAATGGAATCCCTGGATTTCCTTTGGCTTTATGTATTGTGGCAATGATTTCATTGGTTGTCACCTCAAAATCTTCAGGAGATGTTTTTCCTTCAACTGAATAATCTAAAATGGTTCCTACATGGTTTTTCCACATAGAATTAATCGTATTGGTGCATTCTTGAATGGTTTCACCACCACAAAACTGTCTAAAAATAGTTGCTTTGATGATGCCTTTAATCGGCATTCCAACGTTGAGTAAACAATTAGTCGCTCCTTTACCAACTTTCACCAAACCAGGCTTAGCCATCACTGAGAATAGGAAATGAGCACGACGTAAGTCGGCATTTGTCTTATGCTTAAAAGCAATCTCGGTATTATTGAATGAAATCATGACGCAAAATTAACCTGTTTCATCTATTTTTGTCCTCGAATGTTTGCTAATTTTTTAAGATTTATAAAAAATAGCATTACAATTATATAATATCCTTTTAAGTGAAGCAGTTAAAAATAGATCAGTGTACCATTGAGATCGGAAGTATCACCTCTTCTTCTTTTGAACAATTGTTGGAAGAGCGTTATGCAAAGTCCCGGAAAATTATTTTGGTTGATGAGCACACCCATGATCACTGTTTAGAATACTTGTTGACTTCTTTTCCTTCATTGGAAGAAGCTGAAGTGATGCTGTTACCAGTTGGTGAAGAAAACAAAGTAATGGAAGTCTGTTTTCAAGTCTGGGAAGCGATGTCTGAATATGGAATTGTGCGCTCTGATGTGGTGATCAATTTAGGTGGTGGAGTAGTGACAGATATGGGTGGATTTATTGCTTCTATTTTTAAACGCGGACTTGATTTTATTAATATCCCAACGAGTTTATTGGGCATGGTTGACGCTTCCATTGGAGGTAAAAACGGAATCGATTTAGGAGCATATAAAAATCAGTTGGGTGTTTTTCAGCATCCGCAAGCGATTTACATTGATCCTTCATTTTTACATAGCTTGCCCGAAGAAGAATTGGTTTCTGGATATGCTGAAATGATCAAGCACGCATTGATTTCTGATAAAGATCATTGGAAATTATTGCGGCAGATAGATCCGATTCGTTTGCCAAAATCGAAGCATTTTGAAGAGGTAATTGTGCGTTCAGTTGAAATAAAAGCTGCGGTTGTCAACAATGACCCAAAAGAAGCGGGTGAACGAAAAATGTTGAATTTCGGTCATACAATTGGTCATGCGATTGAAGGCTTTTGTTTAGTGAATGAACCCGTTAAACATGGTCACGCTGTAGCAATTGGAATGATAGCTGAGAGTTATCTTTCGTTTAAAAAGGAGTTGATCAGTCAACGAGACCTATTGGAAATCACCAATTACTTGACGCAGATTTTTGAGTACATACATCTTGGAGAAGCAGATAAAACGGAGGTTTTGAAACTATTGAAAAATGACAAAAAAAATACGGCAAACGAAATTCGTATGGTTTTGTTAGAACAAATAGGTTCAAGTAGATATGATTGTGTGATTACTGAAAAAGAAGCTTATGAAGCTTTGCTGTACATTGATTCGGTGTATACAGCAAATTAAAACCAGCAGCATTACAAACGAATCAACGTCACACGTCCTTTAGCGCAAGCAATTTGGCTTTAATTTCTTCAAGGCGTAGAATGATTTGTTCATTGGAAGAAGCAGGAAGTAGTTCCAAAGCATCTTTTGATTTGATTGATTTCTTTGCACCATCAAGTGTGTAACCTTCAATTTTAACGAGTTGGTAAATCTTGTTAAAATGTTCAATGTCTTTTACGGTGAATAAACGATTCCCTTTTTTGTTTTTTTTAGGTTGAATGATGGTGAATTCCTTCTCCCAAAATCTTATTAATGAGGCGTTTACTTCAAATATAGCAGCAACTTCTCCAATGGAGTAATAAAGCTTTGTTAATTGGATATCTGCTAGTTTGCTCAAAATGAAGGGTTTTGATTTTGTGAAAATAATGATAATTTTGCACCTGTGAAATCAAAAACAGTGCTACATCCAATATTTCTAGTGTTATTCTCATTAACACTTAGTTCAGTTGCCTTCTCGCAAGAAGCTGAAGATACACTCACAGTTGATTCAGATACACTTGCTGTTGGTGCTGATTTATTGAGCGTTCCGACTATTACAACCGTTCAAACAAAGAACAGCGAACAAGTAGACGAGATACTGTCGTTTGCAAAACGTTTTTTAGGAACACCTTATCATTTTGCTGGTTCTACACCTTCTGGTTTTGATTGTTCAGGATTCATTTACTATGTAATGGGTAATTTCGGTTTGGAATTGACACGTTCTAGTTATGGATTAGCTGAGTTTGGAGAAACCGTAAAACTGGCTGAAATTCGACCAGGAGATTTGATGTTCTTTAAAGGACGCAACGTTAATTCAACAAAAGTAGGGCACGTTGCCTTGGTCGTTGAAGTTACACCCGAAGCAATACGTTTTATTCATGCTTCCAGTTCGAGAGGCGTTGTAATTGATAATTTCAAAGCAAGCAAATACTATATTCCACGTTTTATCAAAGCAAAACGATTGGATTATGGAACGGGTCAGTAGTTTCTCCTTTAAAGTTGGATAAGAACATCTTGAATGACCTATTCCAAAACAATCACTTTTTCCAAGTTCACAATTCCAGTTACATCCACTGTTTGTAAGATATAACTACCTGGTTTTAATGGTAGTGTATTGATCGTTACTTCATGAACTCCAGTGTTTTGTTCTTCCAAAACAATTTGCCCCATTTGGTTGATGAATCTCCAAGAACTTAGCACATTTTGAGAAACAAAGGTTAATTCACTTACAGTTGGATTTGGAAAAATTCGAATAGTTTTCAATTTATTGATGTCGAATTGGGTATTTAAAGATTCTGTACTGCCCATTTTTAAACCATTTCCAAAACTTGTAACCCATATTTCATTAACGTTATAAGGATTGAAAAACACGCGCATTGGATGTTGGAAATCGTATGTGTACAATTGGGTGAATGTTGGTGAAGCAGCAGTTAAGTTGTTGCAATACCACAAACCTTCAGCTTCGGTTGTTACATACATTTCATTCGCGTTTTGTGGATTAATTGTTGCGGATTCTACACGATAGGAATCAAATAATAATTCCCAGTTTGTTCCGCGATTGGTCGTTTTATATAAACCACCTTTATCATTCGCAGCACCTCCCCAACCACTATGAATTGCTACATACCAAGTGTTTTGAGTTGCATCGGTCGGGTCTATGATCAGATCTTTCGTCCAATAATACATGTTATCATTCATTGATACGTCTTGCCAACTGCTGCCACCATTCGTTGATATAAAAACACCAGAACTTGCGGTGAAATTAGTTGTTCTTCTTGCGCACCAACTTGACACCAATGTTCCATCGTTCAATATATGGATGGTATAAGGATGTCCCTCAGTTCGTGGTGGAGCTGTTGTAATTCCCCAAGTAGATGAAGCTCCATTGGATAGATTCGTCGTTTTATAAATCCCCCCTGATGAACTATTTACGACGCTGGCATAGAGTTCGTTTGAATTACTAGGATTGAGAGCTAACCAAATTACAGGTGTCGAAAAATCATGCAGAAGTTGCCATGAAAGACCATTATCATTTGAATAGAAAATTGCACCACTTCCATTGTCAATCGAAGCATCGTTGAGGTGTGTACTTTGATAAATATCATGGACACTTGAAACCGCAGCATACAACGTTCCATTCTGTGCTTCTATTACCTGATAAATTGTATTGTAATTGATTCCAGTATAATCAATGGCCCATTTCGCACCAGCATCCACACTTCTAATTCCTGTAATATCGGTGTAACTCGAAAAAAGAGTTGTGGAGTCTGCCCAATGTAGACTCCAAGAAGCGGTATTTTCTAAACCATTTCCAGCGTACGATTGATCAGTTGGTGTGGATATTCCAGCAGGGTTTTGATCGGCAACTTCAACATAGGCTTGATTCCAATTTGCCCCACCATCAGAAGTAATGTGAGCATATCCATAATCAGTAATGATCACCGTGTTTACATCATTTGGAGCAACTTCTAATCCGAAAACAATTTCGCCGAACCACCAATTTTCATCACCCTGATAACCACTCCAACCTGTTATGATATTTTGATTGTTTACGGTCAGAAATACTTCCGACCAACTTGCGCCTGCATTACTTGTTTTGTAGACCACTGGAAAACTAGAGTTTGTATTAGTTCCGCCAACATAATAGGTGTTTATATCTGTCAAAGAAGAAGAAATTAGAAAAATCTCGTGGCTCAGATCAATTCCCGTGTAGACGCTTTGCCAATTGGTAGAACCATAATCCATTGAGATAATTCCAGTGCAAATTCCAATATCTAATGCGTTGATTCCGGGGTATAAATCGTTCGCATCTGCAATAGTTCCCATTAGTCGAACAGTATTTCCAGACTTAGCACCAGTAAATGAAATAAATCCATTATTAGCAGGAATTCCAGTTGCATTATTTAGGCTAAAAGATACCCCACCGTTTGTAGAAACAAGCAATCCTGAGTTGGTTCCAATAAATATAGAGCTTCCATCCCAATACACTCCAGCGATGTGAAAGTCATTTTGGGAATAAACACTAGTGAAGGTAGTTCCACAATCTGCAGAATAAAACAATTCATCGTAAGAAGCTACCAAGAGTCGATTTGTAGTATTCGGGTCAGCTGATAAGTACCAAACATCTCCAAACGTAGGATCTTCTGTTGTAGCTGACCAATGAATACCAGCATCAGTACTTATAACAGGAAAACGTTCGTCAGTGACATAATCCATATTAACACTGTACAATGTGTTTGCGTTAGAAGTAAACTCAACCGTATTCCTTCCACCAGTTGAAATGAGTTCCGTAAAATGAATTTCTCCCCAATTGCCACCCTTATTCGTTGTATGGAATACTTCTGACATGTCACATTGAAGGAAAATGTTGTTGGCATCTAAGGGGCTAATCGTTGGCGAGAACAATGCTCCACCGCCGCCAATTCCCCTGCTTTCCCAATTAGTTGGTTGAGCCAATACGATGAATGGAAATAATATAGAAGTGAGTAGTAATTGTTTCATAGCTTTTGAGATCAGTTTTCAGAACTAATGTACGGTGCTTTTTAGTCAGTTGCTATTTTTTTATTCAACAAATATGTCGCAAGAAGTGCCATTTAAATTTTAAAGAATTAGCGTATAAAATTTGAATAGTTGAGTTGCTTGGATAAATGTGATTTGCAAATCAGCTAATTTGTATTAGTGAAAATAGAGTTTACTGTTTTTATAAAATAGTGTTAGTCAGGTCATTTGTTCTCTAATTTCATAGCTCCACCTCCTGAAAATAAATGGTGAAATGGTTTTTCTTTCCCTATCAATGGTGATTAATACGCGCTTATTGTGAATGAATTTATACGTGAAATGGAAAACTCCAAAATGGATAATACCACTTTTACTTTTGGCATCCGAGACATAATCGAATCTAAATCCCAACCTTTCCAATGCTAATTTATCAATGATAGCAGCATTTTGTGATTCGCCCATAACACCAGAGAGAATTACGAAATTTTTTGTAAGAATTTTAATTGTTTCAGACTGAATGGATTTCATTGAGTTCCGAACCTCACTATGATATTTATTTTTACACTTTATATCACAAAATCGCTTGTCAGATCGCCCAATTAACTGGCTATTACACATGACACATTGTCTTAATACTCGCTCTTGTTGACACATATTGTTCTTGTTTTCTTACTTAAGTTAAGAGAAAAGATCATTGGAATGAAATAGTTAGAAAAAAAAATCACTTGATTTTAGTAATCATTGGCAAAAATAAGGTTGTGGTTCTATCCAATTGATAATCCTTTTATTCAGAAAACATAAGCAATTTGGGAAGTAATTAAAATGGTGTTTTAATGCTTATTCTGTAAAAGAGTTGTCGTATAAATAAAAATCAATTCAGTTTTTAATAAAATAGAATTTTTTTAGCCGTTTCTAACCGTTAGCAACACTTAGACTACTGAATTAACTGGCTTTCAAACTATTTATATCAATCTTAACTAAGATGATCTATTATCAACATAGCATACACAATAGATGGGGTTGAAAAAATGATCTTTAAACCTCTCTAGATTACCCAATAGTTGAAAACAATTTAGCCGTTTCTAACCGTTAGCAACGGCTAAACTACCATTATCATTACGGCAACACGCATAACTCAACCAACAGCTTATTTTAATTTCCCCAAAGCAAACATTGTTGGATTCTTTCCTAAATCGTAAACATTTTCACGCCAATCTGCAATTGTTCTGGTGTTTATGTGTTCATCAAATAAAGTCAAATTGGTGGCAACACACAATAACGTATCGTCACTCAATTCGTTCAGTAAATCTTCAATGACATGCATATTGCGAAAAGGTGTATCCATGAACAATTGTGTTTCACCTGTGCGACGAACACGTGCTTCCAAGTCTTTCATTTTGCGCACACGTTCTTTTTGCACTTTCGGCAAATAACCATGGAAAGCAAATTCTTGTCCGTTAAATCCACTGCCAATTAACGTCAATAAGATAGAACTTGGTCCAACCATTGGACAAACACGAATGCCGTTTTCATGCGCCAAAGCAACCAATACATTTCCTGGATCAGCAATACCAGGGCAACCAGCTTCACTCATGACACCAACATCTTCACCTGCTTTTAATGTGCGGATTAACCCCATTAATTCTGGTGCAGCTGTGCGCTTATTCATAATGGTGAATTCTGAATCATCTATTGGGAATTGACGGTCAATTTTCCGGAGAAATCGACGAGCAGATTTTATTTCTTCCACTGCAAAATGACGCAATCGGATAGCCGTTTCAGCAACTGTAGGTGGGATGATATTGTCAACTTGTTCGCTGCCAAGTGTATTGGGGATTAAAAACAGGGTTCCTGTAGCCATACTAATTGTTTATTTTGAGTGTATTAATGCAGTTTAAATCCTGCGTTTTTGAGAAATACTTGTGTCGTTTGATCGAGTAGTTCAATGACATGTTTAAAATCGTGATCAGTTCCATAATAAGGATCTGGAACTTCTCTATTTTCTCCTGGGTACATTTCATCCAAATAAAGTGAAACCTTTGAACGATCGTTTTCATTGCGAGCTAGTTGGATAACATCTTTGTAATTATCTTGATCCATCACGAAAATGCGGTCAAATTTGTCGAAATCTGATACATTAAATTGTCTTGCTTGTAATTGGTCAATACTTACACCATAAGTTTTAGACCATTTCCGCATGCGTTCATCGGGTTGTTTACCGATATGGTAATTGGCAGTTCCAGCAGAATCAACTTCAATACCCAATTGGTTTTTGTTGGAATAGTATCGTAACCAGCCATCTGCCATTGGCGAACGACAAATATTACCCAAACAAACCATCAAAATGCGCATTCTGTTACTTTTTTAGCAATACTGCTTATAAGTTGCAAAGATAGAATCTTTTTGGTATGCGAAAATCTTCATCGAATGTTCTGTTTTGTCAGCTTGAAATTGAATTATGTTCATTTAACAAAAATTTGTTCCAACCATCGGAACGAAATGTATCATATAGACGTTATATTACAGTAGAAACCTCTAAGGGAGAAAAGCCATGAGACAATTAAAAATCGTTAAGCAAGTCACCAATCGCGAGACCGCATCGTTGGATAAATACTTGCAAGAAATTGGTCGAGTTGAATTAATTTCAGCAGAGGAAGAAGTTGAGTTAGCTCGGCGCATAAAAACAGGGGATAAACGCGCATTGGAACGTTTAACTAAAGCAAATCTTCGATTCGTTGTTTCTGTTTCTAAACAATACCAAAACCAAGGGCTTTCGCTTCCTGATTTAATCAATGAAGGAAACCTTGGGTTGATAAAAGCTGCTGAACGTTTTGATGAAACACGTGGGTTTAAATTTATTTCCTACGCTGTTTGGTGGATTCGACAATCGATTTTGCAAGCATTGGCTGAACAAGCGCGAATTGTTCGGTTGCCTTTAAATAAAATTGGAACGATCAATAAGATCAACCGAGCATATAGTGAATTGGAACAGATGTATGAACGTCCTCCTTCAGCAGATGAATTGGCAGATTTTCTTGAATGTTCAACAGAAGAAGTGCGTCAATCAATTGCAAATACAGGAAGACACGTTTCCATGGATGCACCATTGATTGACGGTGATGAATCTTCCTCTAGTATGTACGACGTATTGCCCAATGATTCGTTACCTGGTCCTGAATTGGATTTAAACAAGGAATCACTGCGTAAAGACATCGATCGTTCATTGGCAACACTAACTGGAAGAGAAGGTGATGTAGTGCGCTTGTATTACGGTTTAAACGGAAAACATCCGTTGACACTAGAAGAAATAGGAGATTTATTTGATTTGACGCGCGAACGAGTTCGTCAAATTAAGGAAAAAGCAATTCGACGTTTGAAACATACGTCCCGAAGCCGGATGCTCAAAACATACCTTGGTTAAGCGGGATCGACATTCATAATAAGTCGAATGGGTTTGTATAGGGGAACGCTGAAGAATTGATCCGTTAATTCATGCAAGCGTTCCTTTACCTTTTGTTGTGGTGCGATCTGTTCTATTTTTAATGTAATTTCTTTCATGTAATAATTCTGAATTCGAGCTATAGCTGGAAATTCAGGACCCAAAACACGTTCGTGAAATACATCTTTTAATAATTTCCCAAAATGGTCAGCAGCTGCGTTTACCAAATCAAGGTTTTTGTGTTTGATCGTAAAAACAATTAATTTGTAATAAGGAGGATAGAAAAAGTTTCTGCGTTCGATCAATTCATTCAGCGCAAAATCATGGTAGTTGTGTTCAATTACTTTTTGAATCACCCAATGATCCGGATTTCCTGTTTGGATAATCACTTTCCCACGTTTATTTCGCCTTCCAGCTCTTCCCGCAACTTGACTCATTAATTGAAAGGAACGTTCAAATGCTCTGAAATCTGTTTTACTCAATAACATATCGGCATCCAAGATCCCCACCAAACCTACGTGATCAAAATCCAACCCTTTGGCAACCATTTGAGTTCCAATTAGAATATCAATTTTATGAAGTTCAAAGTCAGATATTAATTGCTGATAACTGTTTTTGGATCGGGTAGAATCAAAGT
>JAYSRF010000169.1:0-29736 GCA_043721195.1 Fluviicola sp.
CACAAGTATGGGTTGTGAAGTGATTGGCATCTCGAGCGACAGTATTTCAGCTCACGAACAATTTGCGAGCAGACATCGTTTGAACTTCACCTTATTAGCAGACACCAAAAAAGAAGTGCGTAAATTATTTGGCGTTCCAAGCAATTTATTTGGTCTTGTAGCTGGTCGAGTTACGTACGTGATTGATAAAAAAGGGATTGTAAACAGTATCCACAATTCACAAACAAATCCAACGGGGCACATAGATGCGGCTAAACAAGCAATTAAAACATTAACAGAGGTAAAATGAAAACTCTATTTCTACTAGCGACGATCGCTTTATTGATGGCTTCTTGTGGTGAAACAGCTGTCAATCCGAAACAAGAAGCTGCTGAAGAAGAATTAGAAAGTTTGAATGATCAATTCGACCAACAATTAGCAGATCAACTTGGAGCTGATGATTACGGAATGAAACGCTATGTAATGGCATTTTTGAAAATAGGCCCGAATCGAGATCAAGATAGCGCAACAGCCGCACAATTACAACGTGCGCACATGGATAACATTAAGCGATTGGCGGATGATAAAAAATTAATCGTTGCTGGTCCATTCCTCGATACAGGCGATCTGCGTGGAATTTTCATTTTTAATGTAGAAACGATTGAAGAAGCGGAAGCCTTAACGAACACCGATCCTGCGATCAAAGCGGGGAGATTGGTGATGGAATTGCATCTTTGGTATGGAAGTGCCGCATTGATACAAAGTGCTGAAATACATAAGAAAGTAGCGAAGAATGAGATTTAGTTAGTTGAGTTTATTAGTTTATTAGTTCATTAGTTTGTTGAGTTTGTTTATTCATCTACCAAACTCAAAACTAATGAACTAATAAACTACTTGGATTACCCCAATTTGAATGTTTTCTGATTTGGAACGGATCATTTAAACAATTCATCTACTTTTTTAAAACGGTAGTCAAACACACCTTCCAATTGTTTTTTCACAAATAACCAGTGCGCGAATCGACCAATAAATCCATAAGGCATTAAATAACTGACGATATCCGTCATCATAACACCTCCTTCAACCGCCTCAAAATGATGTTCGTGGTGCCACATGCGATAAGGACCTTTACGTTGTTCATCAACAAAAAAGCGATTGTCCTCAACCGTTCGTATTTCGGTTACCCAACCCAATGGAATTCCCAAAACGGGTGAAACTTGATAAGCGATCATCAATCCTTCGTAGATGTTGGATGGTTGTTCCGTAAGCACTTTAAACCGCATGTAATCGGGTGTGATAACGGCTAAATTTTCTGGAGCAGAAAAAAATTCCCAACAGGTTTTAAGATCTGTTTTCACGAACTGTTGACGCTTTAATTGATACATACCATTTGTTTTATTACGAAACAATTGTACTCTTTTTTTGTTCTTTACCAAAATAAACAATAATTTAAGCACATAATTGTTTATTCTTTACTACTATGTTTGAACAAGCCCAAGCCATAAAAGGCATTCATCCAGGAGCTTACTTGGAACGTGAGCTAAAAAAACGTGGAATTTCAAAAGGAAGGTTCTCGTTAACCATTCAAGAATATCCGCAAACATTGGTAGCGATCACCAAAGGAAAACGGCGCATGAATCCACCACTTGCACTTAGAATAGAACGCGAATTGGTATTGGAAAACGGATTTCTCATGACATTACAAGCGTTGTTTGATATGGAGGAAGAAAAGTTACGTCAAGCCAATAAAACGATTCCTACGCTTTCCAAATTCAGACCAACCTTATTTTGGGAAACGGATCTTGCTAAACTCAATTGGGAGTTGAATCGTTCGTTTATCATACGCCGTGTGATGCAACGGGGTAATAAAATGGAGCAACAAGAAATAACCAATTTTTACGGAAAAGAGGTAATTGATCAGATCTTCCCAACTATCATTTAAATCATGAGTTTACACACCCAAACAATCAGTCGTTTAGCGCACCAAACAGTTCAGGAATTAATGCGCGCTCCCAATTTAAGTCACTTTTATTTGGCAGATGCAACTGCAATGAGTCTGTTATTTGGACATCGCTATTCCAATGAAATTGACCTGTATACGGATAAACCATTTGATGAAACAGATTTACAGAAAGTAAAAACCTATTTGCACAATACATTTGGTAATGGTGAACACCATCAATTCGCTCCGAAAGGAAACGGCGTATCCTTCTTTTTATACAATTTGAATAAAGATTATGTCAAGATCGATTTGTATTACAGCGTACCACGCATCGAAGAAGTCGCACTAATGGATGGTTTTCGTTTTGGTGGAATTGCTGATTTAATGGGATTATTGATTGAACAAATTCGACTTGGGGGAAGCAAAGCCAATTTTTGGGACTTACACTATTTATTGGAACACCATTCGATTCAAACAATCTTGGATGCGCACAAACAACGCTATCCGCAGCAACATACTAAAAAGGAATTGCACAAAAAACTAATCGATTTCACCTATGCAGATGAGGATTTTGATCCACGGTGTCTACTCAAAAAGAATTGGAATTTGATCAAACTAGATGTAATTGATCACGTTCAGTCGCTTGGATAAATCTTATAAATAAGCGTTTTTCAACAAATAATTCTGTACGTAATCTTTCACGCCTTCTTCTAAGCTGTAAAACGGTTTGTCATATCCTTGCGCAATGAGTTTTGCCATATTCGCTTCGGTGAAATATTGGTATTTATCGCGAATATCGAGTGGCGTATCGATGAATGAAATATTTGGTTCTTTTCCTAAAGCAATAAACGTATTCGTAGCAAGATCGAGGAATGGACGAGCGGTTCCAGAACCCAAGTTGTAAATACCTGAAGTTGCTTTTCCTTCACGCAAAAATAAACACACAGAAATCAAGTCTTTTACATAGACAAAGTCACGCATTTGACCACCATCTGTGTAATTGGGATTGTGTGAACGGAACAATTTCATGCTCCCCGTTGCTTGAATTTGATGAAATGCATGGAAAATAACGGAGGCCATTCGTCCTTTGTGGTATTCGTTTGGTCCGTATACATTAAAGAATTTTAATCCAGTCCAAAATGGAGGTGTTGCTGTTTGTTCAAGTACCCACATATCAAACCATTGTTTCGACCAGCCATACGGGTTCAACGGTTTTAATTGAGGAATTGTTACTTCGTTATCATCATACCCAATCTCACCTAAACCATAGGTTGCGCCAGAACTAGCATATACAAGCGGAATAGCGAAGGCAATACAGTGATTCCAGATCATTTTTGAATAATCTACATTCAGCTCATCAAAAATGGATTTATCAAATTCGGTGGTATCTGTACGTGCACCAATATGATAGACAAACGATACTTTTTCACCGTTTGCTTGCATCCATTGATCAAAAACAGTGCGTTCGATTTGTTCTGAGACCTTTTTCCCTGCAAGATTCGCTGCTTTTTCAACGCGTGAAAAGTCATCTACAATAACAATGTCCGTTATTCCCATTCGGTTCAATTCACCGACCAAACAACTTCCTATAAATCCTGCTGCTCCTGTAATGACAATCATACGAGTGTATTTTTTTTGCCAAAAATAGCAACTATCTTTCGTAAACCTGCTTTATCTCCAAAACGGGGGGGATTTTATTTTGTGGTGCTGAGGCACTTTACTAACCTGAGTTCTAATTCAATTTTAATCTTGGATTTCGCTAATGATTAACCTTTTTTGCTCTTGGATTGCACTTATTATAAACCTGTGTAGGACTTTGAATCCCTTTTTCTTTGTGTTCTTCGTGCCTTGTGGTTAGTTAATTTACCACCATGACAAAAGGAACAAAAGGGAATCCATTATTAAATGAATTTGGAACTATTACTTCTATGTTTTCTAGGTGAACTTTGTGGTTATTTTTTTTCATCACATAGTTGGATATTCATTTTTCACCACACAAGAGACACAAGGTTTTAATGTTGGGTTAAAACGTCTAATGATCTCCTTTTCTTCATTCAGATGTGGTGAGCAAACGGAGTTATTATTTTCTAGCTTTCATGATAGCTCCAACCAATAATTGTGCTTGAAAGGCATATCCCTTTTCTGTAAAATGCAGTAAATCGGTGCTAGCAAGTCCTTCATTTAGCCAGGTAAGGATGGAATATTCGCCACCCATCATTTCTGCTAAATTCCACAATGCACAGGTATACTTGATCGCTATTTCTTTTAATACTTGATGAACGACGGTGTCCGAAACGGGTAATTGTTCCTTATAAAAAGTATCTGGTTGTGTGGTCAAAAGGATTGAGGTCGTGGAATCATTTTGTTGAATCTGTTGTACCAATTTTTCTACCAAGGAATAAAATTCATCGTGTGTATACTCTTTATGAGAATCATTTGTTCCCAAGGACAGAATCACCAAATCAGGTTGAGCAACTTTTAAGTGTTCTGCACAATAATCGCAGGTATTCACATAATCATTGTATTTCCCACCAGATGAGCCGTATGATTCAAATTCCCAACCTTCATTCAGATCATTTGCAGAACGAAAACCAAGCACGCGCAATGGAGTTGGATGCGATTTTGAAGACTTGATGGAAAGATTAAAATTGATGAAATTTCGTTTAGAAGAAAGCGTTACAATACTTAATTTCGGGCTAATTGGTTGCACAACTACCTTCCCTTTTTTTAGCTTAAAATGCCAATCACTCGTTGTTTCAATCAATACTTCTAGCTTTTTGGTTGGCCGTTCAGGTTGAATGGTAAGTCCCTTTTTTTGATTAACTGAATCAATTAAAACAAGTGCATGACCCGTTAATGCAAAATGACTTTCTGTTGTTTGACCAACCATTTTTTCTCCGAGCCATTTTCCAATCGTATCTACATACACTCCAATTGGATTGTAACCCCAAGTAAGGGCATAAGGAAACCAAAAAGAAGTATTGATAATGGTATCAACTTCTCGACTAAACGACGTTTGGATGCCATTGGGAAAATGCCCCATTTGAACATGTGAGTCACCTAATTGAATCACTTTAATGGATTCTCCAGCGTTCCATTTTTTGTAAAATGACGCTAAATGATTACTCAATTGAATGGTGTCACGGGGATAGCAGGCAATTGCCAACGAATCAGATTGCGCATAAACAGCACTATACATTAAGCTCGCAAGAACAAAAAGGTATTTCATGTGATTCAAATTTACAAGTAAGATTTCGATCTGATGCCATTCAGATTCATATTTCCTGTTGATAATTTCAATTCCAAACCGCTTTTAGCGAATCAATTTCTATCTTTGCAAACTAATATAGCACTTTGAAAACAGTTTACATTACACGACGCGAACATTTTAATGCAGCCCATAAGTTATGGCGTGCAGATTGGTCGGATGAAAAGAACCTGGAAGTATTTGGAAAATGCAGCAATAAAAATTGGCATGGTCACAATTACACCATTTTTGTCACTGTAAAAGGAATCCCCAGCATAGAAACGGGTTTTGTGATTGATTTAAAAGATTTGAGCACCATTATCAAGGAAAAAGTCATTGAACCGCTGGATCACAAAAACTTGAATCTTGATGTTCCTTTTTTGAACAATTTATTGGCTTCAACCGAAAACATTGTTATCAAAATTTGGGAACAAATTGAAGAGCCTATTCAACTCGCTGGTGGGAAATTGACGCACATTCGACTAGAAGAAACAGAAAACAATTACGTGGATTATTATGGCGGTCACGAACCGTTCTGATCGATTCATTTTCATAATACTAAACAACAAGGTATGACAGATCCGATTTACGATGATGAAACCACCGACCGTATTGCCGACGTTTATAAAGGTGTATTGTCAGACTTGGGCGAAGATCCAAATCGCGAGGGATTACTAAAAACACCAGAACGTGTAGCAAAAGCTTTGCAGTATTTGACGCATGGTTATGATATTAATCCAGAAGAGATCTTAAAAAGCGCACTCTTTCACGAGGAATACTCGGAAATGGTTATTGTAAAAGATATAGAGGTCTATTCCATGTGTGAACACCACATGTTGCCGTTTTTTGGAAAAGCACACATTGCTTATATTCCCAATGGAACAATAGTTGGCTTGAGTAAAATTCCACGGGTTGTTGATGCGTTTTCAAGACGTTTACAAGTACAAGAACGCTTGACCATTGAAATCCGCGATTGTATTCAAAAAACCTTGAATCCGAAAGGTGTGGCTGTTGTCATTGAATGCGCTCACATGTGTATGCAAATGCGTGGTGTTCAGAAACAAAATTCCGTCACTACTTCCAGTGCATTTACAGGACTCTTTCTCAGCAATGATTCAACCCGCAAGGAATTCATTAATCTAGTACAGGCTAAATTGCATTAAGCTTTTTTAAGATTTTCTAGATTATTTCATCTAAAAGAAACACTAACTTTATTCTTCAATAAATAAGATAAAACCGTTATGAATCAAATTTTAGACAACCCTTCTTTTCAAACAGCTCAATCGCAAACCGCAGCACGACAATTTTTCGCCAAAGTATATGCATTTATGTTTGGAGCATTGTTGATCTCTGGTGGAATCGCTTATCAATTCGGAACAGAAGCTTTTTTTGAGGAATACTTTGTTACCCCAGCAACTTTACATAGTCCCGCTAGTTTATCTCCATTGTTTTATATAATTGCTTTTGCGCCACTAGGTCTGGCGTTGTTGATGCAAACCATGATAAACAGACTTTCGTATCCTGTCTTAATTCTCTTATTTGCTTCCTTTAGTATATTACTAGGATTGAGTTTAACGACCATTTTCCTTCAATATTCAACGTTATCAATCGTTTCTACTTTTTTCGTAACAGCTGGATCTTTCGCTGGAATGGCAATTTTAGGTTACACCACGAAAATTGACTTGACCAAATTTGGCAGCTTGTTATACATGGCTTTCATTGGGATTTTTATAGCTGGAATTGTGAATATGTTTGTTGAAAGCGATGGGCTAGGGTTCGTTATTTCTGTGATAGGTGTATTTGTATTCACTGGCTTAACTGCATACCACATGCAACAACTAAAAGAAGTAGCATTCAATACAGCAATTCCGGAAAAAGACCGCAATAAAATGGCATTGATTGGTGGATTGACTTTGTACATCTTATTTGTCAATTTATTCCTTTCGCTCTTGCGTTTATTGGGAGGGCGCGAATAATATTCAAGCAGAATTAGCAAATTCAAGATCCAGTTTACACATGTAAGCAGGATTTTTTCTTAATAGCAACTTGCATCTTCTTGAAAAATGCTACATTTGAAAAAAAAAGAAATTATGTCAAGCGAACACAACGATGATCATAAAAACAACAACGATACTTACTTTGAGGATTCGACAGTTGCTATCGGTTTTCTTTACACCATTTTTGCGTTGGCTGTAATTGTCAGCATCTACGCATTCGGTTAAAAAGTAGGAGGAATTGATTTCCTCCTTTTTTATTGCTTTTGCTGCGATGATTCCGTAGATTCGTTACCTGCAATCTTATTCATAAGCGTATGCCGTTCAATTCGATTTTTGCTTGGGTAATGAAAAAGCGTCTACATCAGATAGAACTTTTCCGTAAATATCCGTTAGAAGTCCAAGCCGAGTTATTCGAACGCATGCTCAGCAGTGCCAATAAAACCGAATTTGGTAAACTCCACCAATTTTCAAGTATTCAATCCTACGCTTCATTTCAAGAAGCCATTCCTTTGCAAGATTACAACACCATGAAACCGTGGATTGATCGTTTGATGGAAGGCGAACAACACCTTTTATGGCACCAAGACACGAAATGGTTTGCGAAATCTTCTGGAACAACTTCTGATCGCAGTAAATTTATTCCTGTAACCCGCGAATCTTTGGAAGATTGTCATTACAAAGGAGGGAAGGATTTATTGGCATTGTATTATGAGAATTTTCCGTCGGGGAAAGTCTACAAAGGAAAACACCTCGCTATTGGTGGAAGCGCAGAAGTATTGCGCTTAACACACGATTCGTATCAAGGAGATTTGTCGGCGATCATTCTCAAAAACCTTCCGTGGTGGGCAGAAATTAAGCGCACGCCTTCTAAAGAAATCGCTTTGATGAGTGAGTGGGAAAGCAAAATCGAAAAGATGGCGCTCAATACCATGAATGAAGATGTAACGAGTATAGCTGGTGTTCCAAGTTGGACAATGGTTTTAGCCAATAAAATTCTTGAAATTACTGGTAAAAAAAACCTGCGTGAAGTTTGGCCAAACCTAGAATTGTTTATGCACGGCGGTGTGAATTTTGAACCGTATCGCAATGCTTTCAAACAACTCATCCCATTTGATGACATGCATTATGTAGAAACCTACAATGCTTCTGAAGGTTTTTTTGGAATTCAAGACCTTGCAGGAACCAATGAACTCTTGTTGATGCTTGATTACGGAATTTACTACGAGTTCATTCCCATGTCAAGTTTTAATGGACGAGCTTCTGAAACGGTCATCAATCTTTCTCAAGTTGAAATGGGAGTTGATTACGCACTTGTTATTTCAACCAACGGTGGTTTGTGGCGTTACATTATTGGTGATACCATTCGATTTACATCAACATCGCCTTTTCGATTTCAAATAACGGGACGAACAGGCAGCTTTATCAACGCTTTTGGAGAAGAGGTGATTGTTGAAAATGCCGATAAAGCAATTGCAGAGGCCTGTCTGAAAACCAATGCGCAAATGCGTGAATATACGGTTGCTCCTGTGTATATGAACAATTTGGAAAAAGGCAAACACGAATGGATCATTGAATTTGTGCGTGAACCCGATGATAAAAAACGCTTTGAATTGGTTTTGGACGAAACCTTGCGCAGTATCAATTCCGATTACGACGCCAAACGCACCAATGATATGGCGTTAGAATTTCCAATCATTCATATAGTTCCAGCTGGAACATTTGATGAATGGCTTCGTGAAAAAGGAAAACTCGGTGGTCAGCACAAAGTACCTCGCTTGTCCAATAACAGAGAATTTGTGGAACAACTATTGCTGCACCTTCATTCAGATTCCATCCAACATGCGTAAACAGCTTACATTTCTTCTGATTTGTTGTTCATTCTTAGCGAATGCGCAACAGGCCTGGGTAGAAAAATGGCGCGTTTCCATCGAAGCAGATGATGTGTGGGATATTGATCAAGCGGGGAATGTTTACTTGGTTCATCAACAATCCATTTCCAAGCGCGATACAACAGGTAAACAGTTGCTGACACAAAGCATCAAATCCATTGGAACAATTGCCAAAATAGATGCAAGCAATTGGCTTAAAATTGCCATTTTTTCAGAGGAACAGCAGCAAATTTGTTACCTCGATAATGCATTGGGAATTCAGCCCAACTGCCTTGATTTAAGCGAATGGGGAATCAACTTGGCGCAAAATTTCGCTACATCCAATCAAACAGATCGCATTTGGGTGTATGATCAATTGAATAGTGAATTACAACTCATCACCACACGTAGTAACCAGCGGCAAATTGTTCAGAACCTACGTTCGTTAGTCGATATAGGAAATGTAGTGCAATTGATGGAGTTTCAAAATAAATTGTATTTGTTGGATGATGGAGGAAATATTATCCTATTTGATAACTTCGGTACTTTTTTAGGGAGTATTACTATTCCAGCTACACATATTCAACCTTATGGAGAAAGTATTCTTTCTTCATCACACAACCGAATCACATTCACCAGTGAAGATCAGACAGAGTCAACTTTTTTCTTCGAGTTGGACGATACCAAAGCAATCATTACTCAATTTCATTTAGTAGGCAAACGACTTTATATAAGCACAACCACTGATTTTTATTGTTTCCAGATAGATTAACGAGTAAATCAGTTATAAAACATTAATTCTCACTTTATTTTTCCACATTCAGGTCGCATGTGCCGAGAATTTGTAATTTAGTAAGTCGCAAAATAAACGGAATATGCATATCGCAGTAGCAGGAAATATTGGTTCAGGAAAAACAACGCTAACACAACTGTTGGCCAAACATTACGGATGGGAAACTCATTTCGAAGACGTGGAGCAAAATCCGTACTTGAATGATTTCTACGAAGATATGCAACGTTGGTCATTTAATTTGCAGATTTACTACCTCAATAGTCGTTTTACGCAAATCCAAGAAATCCAAACAACCAAACATGCGGTGATTCAAGATCGCACGATTTACGAAGATGCGTTTATTTTTGCGCCAAATTTACATTCCATGGGTTTAATGACAACCCGCGATTTTGAAAACTACTTTTCGTTGTTCAACCTCATGGATTCATTTGTTTCTGCACCCGATTTATTGATCTACTTGCGCGCGAGTGTTCCAACGTTGGTCAACCAAATTCAGCAACGTGGCCGTGAATACGAAGAAAGTATCCGTTTGGATTATTTGAAACGCCTCAACGAACGCTACGAAGCATGGATTTCGACCTACGACAATGGAAAATTATTGATCATCGATGTCGATAACAACCGTTTTCCAGAAAACCAAGAAGATTTGGGTAAAATCATCACGTCAATTGACGCGGAGATTAATGGGTTGTTTTAAGGAGTTGTTTTATTCCTCTTCATCCAAATCCAATTCCTCTTCATCCAATTCTTCATCGAAGTACAATCCTTCAGAATCGGATTCTTCGTCGAATTGTTTGACCATTAATAAAATGTCGCCCAAAATGGTGTCTTTTTGATCGTTACGGTTTTCTGATCCGCCAAAGTATTCTTTGAGCAGTAGTTGCGATTCCATGATGGCCGATTCAGGAACAAGCGTTTCGAATTGTTCAATGAGCGTGATTACTTCAAAAGCATCTAGGAAATCTCCATCAATGGCAAATAAAACAAAATCAGATAAATAAGAGCTGAAATCCAGTTTACTTGCCCAAAAAACAGCGGTTAATTTGCGTTTGATGGCACTATTTGCTTCATCGCGAAAGCCTTCAATTAACGGTTGAATGGTTGTTGTATCTTTTAAGCCTTCTAATAACTCGATGATTAGTGCTTCGTTTTCAGGACTCAGACCAGCACGCCAAACAGCTAATAAGGGTTGAATAATTCCTTCATTGCCGTGTTGATTAAACGCTTTAATGGCAGCTCCCATCTTGGTTTCGTTTCCACTTTGCAAATCAGTGATTAACTTATTTACTTTTAATGGTTGCTTTTTGCTTGTTGAATTTCCTTCTGACACTTTTCTGAATTTGGTGCAAAAGTATAAAACATCCCTATCTTTGCTCTATGAATACACGCTTGTTTTTTCTTGTTGGAATAATTTCGCTCTGCCTTTCTGGCTGTTGGATTGATGAAGCAAAAGAATCTACCCAAAAATCGCTGTTTATTGTTGCCGATTATTTGAGTAAAGAAGACAGCTTGGTGATCAATCAATTTGCATTTAACAATCATGTAAAAGTGAAACAAACGGTACTTTCACCAGAAGCCATTTTGCAGCGGATTCGGACTAATCGCTACAATGCAGAGATCGATATTTTGATCATTGAAGATCCTGAATTACGCAAAAAACTGCAGGAAATCAACGTATTCCGATCCATTCGCAATGAACGTCTTTTTAGTCAATTAGAACGCCAATTCAATAATCAACACCACCAATGGATTCCCATATCACATGATCCGTTAATTGTGGTTCGTGGGAAAGATTCTATCAACACTTGCCCAACAATTGATTTTAAAATGTGGCATAAAAAGGATTCATTACGCCCTAAACTATCCATTAAGCAGCACGAAAAGCACTATGCTAATTTGTTGGAAAATTCAGCTCATTTGAATTGGATGATGGGGAAAACTACCGCTTTTGGCGATGAACAGATTTATCGTTTATCAGAATATGTTTCAGCCGAATTTTCAGAAGATAGTATTCGAATTACAACCAATTCGCATTGCCGTTATTTCTTAATTGATAACAAGCGAACCATTTCATTGATCAATACAGTTAGTATTTACAAACATGGGAGAAATATTCCTGTGGCTGAAAATTTCCTCACTTTTTTCCTATCGAATTCTTACTCAATAGCTAACGGAAGAAGCCAATTACCTACTAAAAAGGGAGTATCACCTAATTGGTATATCCGCTCGCTTTCTATTCAATAAAAGAGTTGAAATATTCATTCGTAGTGTTAAAACGCTCATTCGTCGCAACTTTTTTTCACATTAATCGTACCTAAAAGCATTTAGCGTGTGAAATTATTTTAGTTTTGTCCAATTACTATATTGGAAACCAAGAACTTTCATACGCTGGTTAAAGCTACGATACTATGAAAACACTTACTACTCTGCACGAAAAAATTGTTCAACGGGAACGCATTGAGCTTTCTGGACAATCAAGTACTACGATCGCTTTCGGATTATTTATTGTCTTTAGCATCATTAGTTTTTTTGTCGGTTATCTGATTCTATCTAGTCAAGGATTTAGCTACACTTTTTTCGGAGTTGTTGCTTTTTTTCTCACCGGAATGTTTTATTTACTTTCGATTATTTGGAAAATAATAGGTTCAGCTTATATCAAAGGCGATATGCTGATCGTGAAATACTTATTTGGAAAATTCAAGGTAACTGAATTGCGTTCTATTAGAGGTATTAAAACATTCAAGATGCTCGGCCTTCGATTGACTTCTATTCGTTATAAAATTGATGGTTCCATGCATAAAGTGATTATTGTTGGAAACGCCAATTACCTAGAAGATCCGAAAGTGATCATTAATTCGATTCGTAAGGTGGCTTGAGGTTTGTTCGTTTAGTTAGACGAGAGACTGAAGACCGCTTCGCTCAAAGACTAAAGATTGTTTTGAAAATTAAATCTTTAGTCTTTAGTCTAACAAAAATCTCAAATTAAGGTTAAAAAAAGAAGCAAGTCATAAGCCGGGTTCTGTACATTCCAATTATTCATTGAAACTGACTGTCATTTATCTAGGCTTGTCATCACTAACAAACTCCATCGACCTACCCTCCAAGATCGGGCGAGCAGCCCTCAAGCCTTGGTTTACATGGTCTTTCAGTCCGTAAGGTTTACCTTGCACTTCATGTCACCATAAAGACGGTGAGCTCTTACCTCACCTTTTCACCTTTTCCACCGACGAACTTGCGTTATCAATGGTAGTTTTCCTTTCTGCGGCACTTTCTGTTCGCATTCTGTCTCCGGAATACGACCTTCCCGTTAGGAAGTACGGTTACTCTATACTGCCCAGACTTTCCTCCCCGATTAAAATCAGAGCGACAGTCTGACTTGCTTCTGCTCAAAGATACGTTGTATTCTGTTGATAATCGAACTAAGGCTAGAAAAGTAGATTGCAAAAAAAACTCCGCCCTAATGGGACGGAGTCATATTTTTGAGTTGAATCGTTTAGTTCTTTACAAACAACTGAATACGCGAACCCTTTTCAGAATGAACAACTAGTTGGTACATACCTGCATCCAAATCAGCAACGTTTGTTGTTTCATTGAAATGGTTATTCCCTAGAATGGTTTTTACCAATTGTCCTTGTTGGTTCAGGATGTCAATCCGTTGAATGTTTCCTGTAGACTGAATGAATAATTCATCAGAAGTTGGATTTGGGTATACGCTCAACGCCAATTCTTGTTCTTGAATTCCCAAACCATTGAGTTCATCTCTGAATTCAATTGCAGTAACTACTTCGTTTCCTAGCACAACAGATGTTCTGATCCGCAAAATAGCTTCTTTTTCTTCCATCGCTCTCCATTCGTATTCATGTGACTCAGGAACTGGAATACCAATCCATGTGCCCAATGTATCAAAACTCACATACAATGAATCTGTTTCAAGAATTTTGTGGTGAATGCGCAATGCATTAAATGTACCATAAGGCGTAGTGATTGAACCCCAGCCATCTACCGCTGATTCACGGGAACGGTGTTGGATCCATTTTGCATCATACAATGGATTCATATCCAAGCTTGTATGACCTCTTGATGTATACGCATCTCCATAATTTAATGGAAAAGGATAACGTGTTTCAATTGTATCCGATTTCACTGGAATTCCTTGACCACTAAAGATGAATTCGTAACCAACCATTGTCAAGGCAGAAGTACTTGATTTTGAAAACAACGAAATTTCATCAATACTAATTGGAAAACTTGCAGTTAGTTGGTCTAATGGTAAATCGGTTGTTGGGCTGAAATAACTCGCTTTGTAGGGAGTTGCAGCAAATGTACCAAACAATAAAAAAGACAATTGCGATGCTTCTGACATTGGTCTGTAGTCTGAAAAACGTTGACCAGTTGCAGTTAATGATGCAAAATCCCAAGCGTAATTTGCACCTGTAGATAGATAATCAATCGTGAGATCAGTTGTCGTACTCATAATCAATTGGTCGTTTGCAACTGGAAAATGAGTATTATCTAAAACGATCTGTCCGAAAGAAGCAAGTGGCATTATTCCAACCGCAAGTAATAGTTTTTTCATGGTTTTATAAATTTCAAGCCAAATATACGGAATTATAATTTGCCTTTTAACGCAAAATTCAGTTATTCAATCACTTCTGAATTTACAACCACCAATTTGATAAGGCAGCTATCGGTTTAGAATGTTCTTCTCAACGTTAGTTGTCCATTTAGAGGTAACAAACGTTGTTGACCAGCAAAATTAGCTGGATTAAACGGCCGAATCGCATCGATATTAACCGCAACGCCAGCATACCAATTCGGAGCGATTGTTCTCCAGTAATTTACACCAACTTCCATGGTTAATGTTTTACCATTGCTCACTGTTCCAGCAGCACGTTCAGAACGCACCGTTACTTCGTTTATGATTTCAGTTTCTTTTCCTGTAAAGGCTGTTTGAAAACCTGGTGTCACGGTTGCGCCAAACGTATTTCTCCCAAATTGAAAACCAATGGATAGAGGCGTTTCAAAACCGTATAACTGACTGTATTTCGTGTCAATTTGATGCGTTGTTGTAGCTTCTGGAAAAGTGGTGTTTACGATATTTTGAGAAAAATCAACCCGTGCATTTAAACCAAATGATAGCACCATGTGATCAATGCGTTTGTAAAGCCCTCCACCCAAAACATAAGAATGCACAAAGTTAGACACTCCTTGAACTTTTTGTTGATACGACTGCCCTATTCCAACTGCAACTTGTGCATAAAACCGTTCTGCTTTTGGTTGATCAAAATCAGGATAGAATTGCGGTAAATTGGGTGAGTCAACCGTTAAAGAAGGTTTTGCTACGACTTTTAGTGACTGTAACTTATCAAATACATAAGCAGGCCGTTCAATTGCTTGTGTTTGTTCTGTTGTATTAATGGAATTATTTTCTACCAATTCAGTTGTTGGTTCAAGGATCTCATTTTTAACTCCTGGTTTTTGATCGTTTACTTGAATAATTGGACGATTAATCGATTGAGAAGCACTTTCATTGGATTGAATTGGTAGATTTGAAGTAGTCGTTTGATCCACATCAACAGTTGATGTTTCAGCAGTTTGAGCGTTATCTAACTCAAGAACTGACGCATCTGTTAATGCTGATGAATGCGATGTTGGAGCTGCAACTTGTGTTGAACTATTCCACCAAAATAGACTGATCGCAACCAAGATTACAAGTGTTGCACTTCCGCCAATCCACCAAAAACCTGCTTTTCGGCGTTTCTGAACGGGTAAAAGTGCTTCCATCTCATTCCAAAAATCTTCTTGAAATGCTGGAGCTTCAGGAGGTGTTGCCCCTCTGAATAATTGATCTATATCATTGTCGTTCCAACTCATATTGCAAAACGTTTTTCATTCATTAATTGCATTTTTTCCAAGCGTTCTCGTAATGTTTTACGAGCTGTTGATAAATGCCATTTGGAGGTTCCTTCGGTTATTTCTAGTAAGTCACCAATTTCCTTGTGATTGTATCCATCAATAACATACAGTGTAAACACATGAGCACTTATGGATGGTATGGTTTGAAGTAATTGCATGATGGCTTCGTAATTCAATGCTTCTTCGCCTTCGTTGTTGGTATTACTAGCATGTAATTCTAACTCACGATCTGTTTCTTTTGCAAAAATATAGGTTTCGTGATTTTTATTTTTTCGGTATTCGTCAATCAATGCGTTGACCATAATGCGTTTCGACCAACCCGGGAAGTTGATTTCTGATAAATCGACTGCTGCTAGTCCATTGATGATTTTTAAAAAGCCATTATTGAATGCAAAACGAGCGTCTTCTGCATTGGAATAATACCGCATACAAACATTCATCAACATCCTGTAACAGTGTTCGTACAGTTGTTTTTGAGCACGTCGATCATTGTGTGCACAAGCTTCTAATAGTTCAGTTGTAATGTGCATGAAGGGTACTATTGTTCTTATTTGGCAATTCTCTCGCAATTTAATGAATTTTAATCGTCTTTCATTTGTGACTAGTGGTAATAACGTGGTATATTTGACAAAGGTTGGAAAACATTCTAAAAGATTCTAAAATGCTAACATTACATGTTATACGTCACGCAAAAACGTTACAGGAGGTAGCAAGTGGCAAAGATAAAGACCGTGAGTTGATGGAAAAGGGAATTGCTCAGTCAAACTTATTGGGGAACTACATTCAGTCACATCATATTGAATTAGGGAAAATAATTTGTTCAAGTGCCGTTCGTGCGATGCAAACAAAATCAATTGTTTGTCAACACTTAGCTGAACGTTGCAATGTAGATTACCGCGATAGCCTGTATTTAGCATCGAAGGAAACCCTACTTTCTGAATTAAGTTCGGAACATGAAAAGACCATTACCATCATTGGTCACAATGAAGGAATCTCTGATTTATTGAGTTATTGCACCAATGAATTCATACACATGAAAACAGCTGAATTCATGAGCATTACTTTTCCTGTTGAAGAATGGGTTGATATCACGAATGATTTCGGTACTATTCTGCTGCGTTATCGCCCGGAGGTGTTTCTGCAGAAGGTGTTTGCGGTGTGTTAGTCGGTCGGTAGTGATACACGATATGAAGCGCTTCTTGCTGCCGTTGTTCTAATTCCAATCGCTGCAATTCCAATGCTTCTTGATGCGCCACATACATTCCTTCCAAATCAGGTGGTTCAATTCCCAATTCCTTTTCAATTTCATATTGGTATTTCGGTCCTTTCGGTCCTTTCTTTCGATAGAAGATTGCTAACATGACTCCAAAAAACAATCCACTTAAATGTCCTTCCCAAGAAATATTCGCTTTTTGTGGGAAAATACCCCAAACCATACTTCCATAGATCAATACAACAAAGAGTGAAATGGCTTGTAATGGTTTGTAGCTTTTAAAAAAACCAGAAATAAACAAAAAGCCAAACAAGGCATAAATGACACCACTCATTCCTATGTGGAATCCTGTTCCTTCAGCGAAAATCCACACACCTAAACCTGTTCCCAACCAAGAAATAAAGAATACTTTAAATGCAATGTCACGGTAATAGTAAATCAGCGCGCCCAATAACAACAAGGTGGGAAATGAGTTATTGATGATGTGTGCACTATCGTATGGAGCATGTAATAATGGCATAAAAAAGACTCCTTTCCAACTTTCCCACTGTTGGGGTTGGATGCCAAATTTCACTAAGTCGAATCCAGAAATACGTTCTGCCCAGAAAATCACCCACATCAAACTCACAAGCAATACGGGATAAAGTATAGCTTCAATGGGCGATCCGAATTCTTGTTTTTCCTTTTTCACGTGGTTGATTTGTCAAGAATCAAACCGAAGAAAATGAACTGACAGAATGACAGATTGAATGATCTTTTTGCTATTTCGGTATTAGCTTTTCAATAATAATGAAACTCAATGCAGTCTTTATTTTTTTGGTGGTTAATAATTTCCTATTTTTACTTCACATGAAAAAAGCTCTAATACTGTTTTTGGTTGTTTTTTACTTTTTACTAAGTATGAAGCTCACTGCCAATATTCATTATTGTTGCGGAAAAATTCATACAATTACCCTCATTGGTTTTGAAGAACATAAGGCTTGCTGTGGTGGCAAAGTCATGAAGAAAAACTGTTGCAAAGACGTACAAGTAACCTTAAAAAAGACAACTGACGATCAACAAACAGAACCAATAGCCTTCGCTTTTGCACAATTGATTGATTTACCTCAACTCATTGATCACGAAATAAGAACAGAAAAACTGTTGATTCCAACATCAATTAAACCAACAGCAAAGGAACCTCCTCCTGATAGCTTCCCTCCTATTTTTATCAAAAACTGTGTCTTCATAATTTGATTGTTATTGCTCTATTGGTTTGGTTGTTCAATCCAATTTGTCATTGTATTCATTCAAATTTTAAAATAATGCGAAAGTCTTTTATTCTATTCCCCCTTATGATCATTGCAGTAGTATTTGTTACTGCTTGTGGATCAGAAACTAAAACCGCTAACGCGTATCAATGTCCCATGCAATGTGAGGGCGAAAAAACATACGATAAAGCAGGACAATGCCCAGTCTGTGAAATGGACTTAGAAGGTGTTGTATCAACAAAATAATAACTTATTAAAACAACTAAACATGAAAAAAATAGCTACAAAAAGTTTAATTATCCTTTCTTTTTTAGGATTGACAACTACAGGATTCAGTCAAACAACAGCGATGCAATTTAATGGTGTTGATTGTAACGCAAACTCGGTGGATTTATTTGCAGATTTAGATGCAGGTAAAGCTGTGGTATTGTTCTTTTATATGCCCAATTGCGGAACTTGTCCACCTGTTGCTTCCAAGATTCAAACAATGGCAAATAACATCAATGCTACCCATCCTGGATTAGTGAAAGGATATGCTTTCCCTTTTCAAAACAGTACTACTTGTACGTATTCAGCAAGTTGGGTAGCGGATAATAATTTACCGCTTTATGCTCCAATGGATAGTGGCGCAGTTCAAGTTGCTTATTATGGTGGTTTTGGAATGCCAACCGTTGTATTGTTGGGTGGTGCCAATCAAGATGTATTATTTGTGACGCAGGATTTTAATACATCCGATACAACAACAATGCGTGATTTGATCTTGAATACC
Source organism: Fluviicola sp. (assembly GCA_043721195.1). Taxonomy (GTDB): domain Bacteria; phylum Bacteroidota; class Bacteroidia; order Flavobacteriales_D; family Crocinitomicaceae; genus Fluviicola. The sequence goes on from JAYSRF010000169.1 coordinate 18,975, forward strand.
TTCACTGCTAGTACTCCAGAGTTAAAAGAAGAAATTTCGAATCTTTCAGTTTTTCCAAATCCCTCTACTGACGTGATGACCATCAATTTCAATTTACTTACTTCTTCTGAATCATTCATTGAGTTGCTTGACTTAAAAGGATCACGTGTTTTAGTAATGGAGAATGAGCAATTGAATCAAGGAGCTGTTCAAAAAGAATTGAACGTTTCAGCTCTTTCTGCTGGAAGTTATATTTTGAAAGTACATGCAAACGGAACAGTTGCAACTCAAAAAGTAAATGTTAGCCATTAATTTGGTTCAAAACGTGCGTAAATTATTGGTGGTTGTTAGTTTCATAGCAACTACCAGTAATGCCGTTTCTCAGAGTTATTATCATTCACCCAATGATACGTTGATTGCTTTTACCACTCTCGGAAATTCAGTGACATTGAATATTACGCAAGTGCATCCAACGGCTGATACATTGTTGTTTGTTTGGAAAAAACTTTCCGTAGATATGCCTTCAGAATGGTCGGCTACGATTTGTGATAACAATACCTGTTATCCTTCATTAATCGATAGTGCGCAAACACTGCCGGTATTGCCTGGAGATGATGGATTGATGATTATTCATTGCACACCAACTACCGTTCAAGGTATTGGAATCATTCGGTACACCATCCAAGAATTGACTGGATCACAAGCTATCGATACGTTGACTTGGATCATTGATGCAACGGCAATGGTTTCCGTAAATGAATTTTCAGGAAGTAATCTTCCTTTTTCAATTTCTGAAAATACAATGCATTTACAAGAGGGTTTCGATCATTTTAATCACGTGAAAGTAATTAGTTTAAACGGTGAGATTGTGCTTTCGCAGGCAATTAATCAATCGAATAACTGTGAACTTCCTATTCTTCCTTCTGGAATTTATTTCATTGAATTAAGTGGAAAACAAGATGTAATTCATCAAAAAATATGGTTTCAAAACAACTAATTAAAACGCTTAAAAAGAGCCTTAAATGGGGAGCTCTTTTATTGATCATATCTCCCAGTTTTGCTCAAAATCCGTTGATTATTCCACCTGCTTTGACTGGTCTGAATTTTAATCTAACGGTACAATCGGGGACAACACAATTTTATCCAGGCATTTCAACTCCTACTTATGGAATCAATGGTGCTTTTCTGTCACCAACAATTATTGTGAATAAAGGAGATGTCGTGACGTTAAATGTCATCAACAACTTGACGGTTGGCACAACTATGCATTGGCACGGTTTACATGTAGCACCTGAGAACGATGGTGGTCCACATCAACTCATCTCAGCTGGAACGACTTGGAGTCCTTCATTTGAGATTTTGAACAACGCCGCAACTTTTTGGTATCACCCGCATGGAGAAGGTAAAACCGAATTACATGTTGGAAAAGGATTATCAGGATTGTTTATAGTACATGATCCAGCAGAACTCGCTTTAGGGCTTCCACAAACGTATGGCGTAGATGACATTCCGCTTATTTTGCAAACAAAAGCGTTTGATGTGTTACAACAAATTGCAATCGCTGATCACATGGACACAGCAGTTTTCACAAATGGAGTCATTGATGCTGTAACCGATTTTCCGGCACAAGTCATTCGTTTGCGGGTCTTGAATGGTAGCAGTATGCGCACGTTCAATGTTGGTTTTGCTAATGATATGCCGTTTTATCAAATTGCAACAGACGGTGGCTTGGTGGCGGTTCCCAATACGATTACACGCATGATGCTTGCACCTGGAGAACGTTCAGAATTGCTGGTTGACTTATCTGGAATGAATGGTCAACAACTGCAACTCATGAGTTATGGTTCTGAAATGCCAGCAGGAATTTATGGTTCACCAAGCGTTGGTGTTTTTCCAGATACCATGGCTGATTATGATATGAATATGTTGAATGGTGCAGATTTTCAGGTGTTAGATGTAAATGTGGTTGCTCCAACTGCCAATCCCGTTACTGTCATTCCAACATCGCTTGTACCTTATACTCCAATTCCCTCTGCGAATGCTGATATCAATAGAATCCTTGTGCTAGATACAATTCGATTACTGCCTGGAGATGTGCCTAGTTTGGCTGAAGGACCGTTTGGAATCAATGATAAAACCTTCGATATGGATTCCATTAATATCACGGTTCCGCTCAATTCTACCGAAATATGGACGTTGGTCAATAACACCCATATTGCACACCCTTTTCACATCCATGATATCCAATTTAATGTGATTGAAAAGAGCGGAGTAACGCCACCACTAACGGAACAAGGTTGGAAGGATGTAGTTTTAGTATTACCGCACGACAGCGTTAAATTCATTACCCAATTCACCACTTTTTCTGACACAATGGTTCCATACATGTATCACTGTCATTTATTACATCACGAAGACGATGGCATGATGGGGTCTTTTTTGGTGGTTGATCCGTTTGCTTCGGTGGATGAACAAGCTGTTGCCTCATCAAATTTGACTGTATTCCCCAATCCAACAACTAACAATTGGTCCATTTCTGGCAATTGGAAAGGAGCTGATCTTGTGGTAGAAATTGTGAACACCTTAGGTCAACTTTTATATACACAGGAGATGAAAAATGCTGATTTAGATACAATAACGATTCCAACGACCTCATTGGAAAATGGATCATATGTGTTAACTGTAAAATACAACGAGAGCGTTCAATTTGCACGGGTTCAGAAAGTGGATTAGGTTTGGTGAAATAAACATATTTAATCGTCTTTATTTAACCAGTTTGTGATTAGATCAATTACATAACTTATGTATTAGCATTTCAACTAGAAATAGTTGAAGATTTATTCATTTCAAGCGTATCACAATTTTTATGCTTCTTACTTTTTTCCGCCACGGCGGATGAAAAAGTAAGCAAAACATCCTTTTGCTCCATTCTAAGCCGCTCGTGAAAAATGGCTCTTTTTGTGTTTTATGGTCAAAAGTGACAGATCAGGATCTGAAACGCAACACACAGCAGATTTTGCAATCGCTGTGCGTTTTAGCGCTTTTGACAAAACACAAGCAAACAGCCATTTTTCTTACTTCGCTTCCTTGAATGTCGCTTAGTCCGCAACTATAATCTGCTATTAGTAACCACAGTCTATACTAACGAAAGAATTTATCCTCCTTACTTTTGTGCCTAATTCTCGTTATTACTTCATTCTGAAACAACTATACAGGTTATTGAATAAACTCCGCTGTTATGATCCAGCTACTACGATTGTTTTTGATTCATTCAAGTGAATTGTATTCTTCTGGCTTTGTAGTTATAAAATAAATGGTATTGCCTTCTCGATCAACAAAATGATTTACTTGTTTTTTTGATTTCCGTTTAAAAACCCCGTCAGCAAACACATCAAAACCGAAACCACATTCATCATCAGGATCAATTGTATGAATGGAAAGCCGCTTTTTAGTGAAATCAAATTTTAATTTACATCCTTCGATCGCACCATCAAAAATTGTGTAAAACATTCCGCTATCATTCTTGATCATTACGCGACCATAGATTGCACCACTATTGTAAGAAGGAGGTACGCGGTTTAATTCTAAATAAAAAAGAACGGTTGAATCAGTTTCAGGATAGATTGTAACTACACCAATTCTTTCCTTTTCAATGTTCGTTCCGTATTTATATTCTCCAGCATAGTTAGTTGTTAATAGCTTCTTCTTTGAAGATGCTGGCGTTTGTCCATTACTTGTGATTGAAAGCAATAAAAGCCAACTTAGTAGTTTAATTTTCATGTGTTTTAAAGTTGCGTTTATATAAAAAACGATCACATCTCTATCGTCCGGAAAGTTAAGTTAATCCTCGCTTTATTCACTTTTTTTGTTGGTGGAAGTCGGTGTAGCCAATGGGTTTGTGTGGTGTCTTTCATGACCAATAAACTCCCGTGTTCTAAGATGATTGAAACGGTTTCTTTGGTTGTTTTGTGTTTGAACGAAAAGCTGCGTTCTGCTCCAAAGCTGAATGAACCAATGGCTCCGTCTTTTTTTAAATCCTTTTCGCCATCGCTGTGCCAAGCCATTCCTTCTTCACCGGAGTGATAAAGGTTCAATAAACACGAATTGAACGTTTCTCCCGTTTTTTCTTCTACGATGGATTTTAATTGCAGTAATTCTGGTGTCCACGGTAAGGCACGTTTGGTGGTATTCGAATACGTGTATTCAAAATCGGTTTCGCCATACCATGCTACTTTGCGCTTGGTGACGATCAATTTTCCGAAAATAATCGCTTGATCGTTTTTCCACTCAATGGTTTGCATCAATCGATCGAAATAATGAGTTGCTTCTTGGTGTGTATAGAGTTTTCCATAATAGTTGACACAACCATCTTTGGGTAAGCGGTTTTTTAAGAAATCGGGTTCGTTGTCGAATAAATCCATTTAATGTTCACTTTTCAAATCCACCCTACTATCAGTTGTAGATCCGAAGCTAAAAATAGTGTGAGTTTATCGTATTTACTAGTTTCTCATTGTTTCATTCGTTTATCAGAGATGAATCGCATGAGCATTTCCAGTGGACCATTTTTGAACCGTTTACTCCAAAGCGCACTGAAAAAGACACTCAATACAAAAAACGCTAGAGCGTACAACAAGATGTAAGCGGGTTCTACTGGCATTTCTACTTGTGGAAAGCCTGTGTATTTTTTTGCTGTTAAAAGGGCGAAAATCACAACTCCAACTGTCATGTGCATAACATAATGCGTTAGAGTCATTTTACCTGTTTTAGCTAACAATAGAATCAGTTTGTTTTGAGCAAAACGATTACCTAGAAACATACACGTGGAAATGATCATCAAAGCCCAGCCGAGTGTAATCATAAAGAAAGGAATGTTTACAGGAAAATAATCTTCCATGAGTTGAAACCAATACTTGATGTAAAACCAGTTGTGTTCTGGGTTTTCTAAATCGTACCTGATAAACAATCGTAACCCTTTAAAAACAACCAATAAACACAAACCGATGTTAAAGAGTTTCTTCCACGTGCGTTTGTTTTGCCAATCTACTTTCCCCAAGTACATGCCAAGAGCGAAATAAGCAAACCAGGGAAAAAAGGAGTTCCATCCATTGTAACAGGTATTTCTCAAAAAACCAATTGGAGTCCAAAAATCGGAATAGGCAGTTGTTTCTAGATTCCAACCGGTTGTAACAGGGATGAATAGCTGCAAGAGATGGTAAACAATCAAAACGAAAACAGCCACCCAGATGTAGTATTTTTTCGGGACAAACAGGATGAAGGCCGCAACGTGCATGTACGCGCCATAAAAATGCAAAATATCGCCTGGCCACCAGTTGTAGAGCAATAAACCGAGTGCAACTAAAAACAACGAGCGTTTCAATACGATAAGGTGCAGTTTTCTTTTCTCTTCCTTACTGTTGTCGTAACGATTTGCTAAAAAGACCATTCCCATGCCTGCGCAGACAATGAAAATGGAGGTTGAATTTCCTATAAAAAGATTCGTGAACTTACCTAAAATAGTCTCGTTTCTGAAAGACCCGAAGCAAAAGGTGAAATTGACGATGTACATCCCGAAAATGGCATACGCTCGTGCTAGGTCAAATCCAATTATGCGTTGATTCACGTTGTTTCTTTTAATTACCTTCTCTTTTTACAGTAAAGGAACAACATATCCTCGTTGTCAACAGATTTATCGCCAAGTTGAGCAGCCTTATTAAAATCTTCACACGCACTTTTGGTTTGTTCGAGTGTTAATTTTTCTCCAGCATTGCTTTTTGCGTTATTTAATAAATTGATCTTTGCAATTCCGCGATTACGGTAAGCTTCTTTGTATTCATTATCGATTTCTAACGCTTTGTCGTAATCGGTAATTGCACCTTCAAAATCCATCGAATTCGATTTACAAGCACCGCGATTGTAGTACGTTTTGGCTACTGTTGGATTACTAAGAATCGCCAAATCGTACTGTACAATGGCTTCTTTGAATTTACCTTTTAATTGCAATTCAAGTGCTTTTTTTGTTAAATCTAAAAATTCAGGTGAATAGGTTTCTTTTCCGTCAACAATATAGTATTGCGCAATCAGTTTACCTGATTCATCGTATTGAAAATAGTCGCCTTTTTCTATACCATTCTCAAATGTCAAGATCGCTTGTAGCGTACCAGTTGCATAGTACATTTTCCAACTGCCATCTGATTTTCCCGCTTTCATCAGACCTTCTTGTTTTACCGTACCATTTTCAAAGTATTCGACGTTTTTCCCATCATATACTCCATTTACAAAGAGTTTATCTTGACTCACATTTCCATTTTCAAAATAGATGATGCGTCTTCCATGTGGTAAACCGTCTTTTAATTCACAGGTGCCCATTTTTTTTCCACTGGGAAAATATTCAATAAAGGTTCCAGTAAATGGTGTTTTGGTTCCTTTTTTCATCCACACACCGCTCACTTTTTCCAATTCATTGATATTGGTTTGCGTGTAGGAAAGTGACGTAAAAAGAAGGAAGATAAATACGAGTATTTTTTTCATGTGATTGGTTTAACTTGTTGGGTGAAGGGTTGTTCATTGCATTCCCTCAAAATTAAACATTTCTATCAAATGAGCCGATGTAAATAAGTAATACTCTGAATTACGAGAACGAAGAATGATGTTAGAATAACTATATGACTTTCAAGACTTCTGTATCTCATTGGTTGGATCTTTACTAACAATCCTATTTAATGGATCTGGAAATTGATCAACCAGCATTTCACCAGTGGATTTGTTGAAAGTGTTTCTCTGATCTTTTAACTATTCACTTTAAACTTTTGTTAAAACGTTTATATTTATCGAAGAAATTGGTTGTTTTGAATCCGAAAATGGGTTTTTAGACAAGCTGAAATTCAGTGTATTGGCAACAGACAAGACAATTATGAAACAGACAACAGGGATACTACTGCTGACCTTCCTTTCAACGATTACTTTTGGACAGACAGTAGTTGAAAAAAGAAAATCAATTTTTTTCGAAATCGCTGGAAGTGGTGGTGTAGGGTCTATTAATTATGAACAACACTTTCTAAAGAAAAAGAATACAGAATTTACTTGGCGGGCTGGTTTAAGTGTTGCTCCAATAGACAAGAATAACGGGACTGGAATTGTTTTTCCACTCATGATTAACTCATTAATAGGTAAAAATGCACACAAGTTAGAATTGGGTTTAGGTCAAGGCATTACAATCACAACAAAAGGCAGTTTTTTCGCGTTGACAACAGCTGTTATTGGTTACCGTTATCAATCCGAAACAAAAAATTGGTTTTATCGCGTTTCCTACACGCCATTAATATCTTATCTCGTAGATATTCAAGTTCAACAATGGGGTGGAATCAGCATCGGCTATACATTTAATAAAAAGACAACATGAAAAAGATCTTCATTGTTAGCATTAGCTTAGTTCTATTCATCGGATGCAAAAAGAAACAATTTTTTGATGGTCCCAATTTTTACCAAGACGATTTTGAAGCCTATTCATCACTCAATGACTTGCTCTTATCGGATGACCAATTGTGGTCTTTCACACAACTTACTAGAAGTGAAAACACGATTATTGTTGACACCAATAATGTACATTCAGGAAATAAATCGTTAAAATTTAGTGCTCAAAAATCGGACGATGAAGGAGCATCAAAATCAAGTATTTCAAAACAAAACATGGCCTTTTGGGAAGGCGAAACCGTAAGAATGAGTGCTTGGTACTTTATAGAAGGGACAAACGCTCTTGACTGGTTGTTCTTGATGGACCTAGAAGAGCAAGCAGCTATTGGTGCAGGACCAGGAATGCGACTGGCAATGGTAGATAATCAATTAAGAGTAGAATATAAGTTTAATGAAAAGGACATTGTTCAACCAACTGGTCAAGAAATTGATTTTCCAAGGAATCAATGGGTAGAAGTTGTATGGGAAGTTAAGCTTTCTCGAAAAAAGAAAGGAACAGTTAAACTTTGGCAAAATGGGCAACTGATCCTTGACACCAAAAAAAACACCACACTACCGAAAGACCTTTTATATTTTCAGCAAGGAACAAAAGGTATGTACAGTAGTTGTGAAATAGGAATTACAGCAAACTCAAAAGACAACAATTTGACAATTTGGGTAGACGATATAAAATTTGAGAAAGTAGACTAATCAATCCACAGATTCTTTAGGCAATTCATAATGGTTGGGAGAGGCAAAAGGTTAAACTGTAAGATTCTACCAAATTGAATAAAAACCAATCTCTTGTCCATTTTTCATAAAAAAAGCCCTTTTTTAGCATTAATAACGGTTATATTTATCGAAGAAACAGTTTGTTTTGAACTTGAAATAGGGGTTTAGATGAACTTACGTTGTATGCAATTAAACCGACATCAAAATGGATAAACAATTTTCGACTAACGAAATTCAAACTTTAACTGCTAGCGAAGCTGTTAGAATGCGGCCTCATTTGTATTTTGACAAATGCTTTCGTGAAAAAACGTTAGACTCTTTGCCATTTGAGGTTTTATGCCACGCATTTGATGAATATTTTGACGGTATTTGTAAGACAATTGAATTATCCATCAACAATGAAAGCTTCACTGTGAAATATGACGCAGGCATTTCATTAGAGATTAAAGATGAAGATCTTACAAAGGCTGAACTGATTATGACAAGTATTTTTGCTTGTAGAAATGAAAAAAAACATTTGAGTGTAAGTGAAGAATTTTGCAGTTTGGGAATGGCGACTATCAATTTTGCCGCTGAACGATGTGAGTTGACAACTGTTTGCAGAGGTAAAATGGGCTTTTACATTTTCGAAAATGGCAAAACAGTTTCAAGAGTTATAGAAATTGTTGAACCTGAGAATGAATTTACACTAATTTTCATAAAACCTGACAAGTCACTATTTGACAATTTGAAGTTTACTTTCGATGGAATTAATGAAAAGGTAATGCAACTTCAATCGAGTTTTAAAGACCTAAACTTTATTATCCATAACAACATAAATTAAACAAAACACACATTGCATTAGCGATTTGTATTCAATGACGAATTGTTTGTTTAAGGTTTTTATTCGGATTCATTTCGTCATTTTTGTTTAATCACAAAAGCAAATAGGAATTTTAAATGTGTGAACCAACACTGCTTTTAGCATGCCCTTGTTGCGGAAGACGAACAATAGGAGAAAGAGGAAGTTACGAGATCTGCATGGTTTGTTGGTGGGAAGATGATGGACAAGACAATAAGGAGGCAGATTCAATTTTCGGAGGTCCTAATTATGGTATTAGTTTAACAAAAGGGAGATTTCATTTTTTAAAGTTTGGAATTTATGATCCAAATCGAGAAGATCTTTTTAGTAAAAAAGAACCCATGGAGAACTACGTAATAGGAAGAGAATTCGAAATAAATGGAAAATTTGTCATTGAAAAAGGAACAAGTTGGAAGGGAGAAATATAAACGAATTCCTATCAACGTGGTTTTGTGCTCTACAAAATTCAATCTCCTCAGTTCGATTCTAAAAGTTGTTCGGAACTCCACCCTTTCAAAAAATAATTCAAAATAACCTTTCCAAAACCACCAGAATTTAACGCTAAAATCCTATTTTAACCGATCTATTCAAAATAAGAACTATTCAAAAAAATCACTATGGCTAAAAAATCAGACTCCAATAAAAAGGCGAAAGACGTTTCGAATGAACTGTCAAAAGCAAAATTGAAAAAAGGGAAACCAACTGCAAATGATGTAGCTTGTTGGGACAGTGATGGAAACACGAAGATTGTTACGCAACGTTTGAAAGAAATGTTTGTGGAGATGGGACAAAAAACCAAAATTGAAAATGGTCAAAATCCTGCTGAACGAGCCGTTTTCCGCAAACAACATGGTGTTGCTTATGGAACGTTTACAGTAAAACAAGACATTGATCCAGCCTATCGAAAAGGGATTTTTGAGGCCGATTCATACAAATGTGTTGCACGTTTTTCAAGTGATACAACACCTACTTCACCCGATTTACATTCAACCTTAGGTCTTGGTTTAAAATTGTTTGGGGTAACTGGTCCAACGTTAATGGGCGAAGGAACTACTGCCGATTTTATTTTCCAGAACATTGACCGCTTTTTTGCACGTGATGCGCAACAAATGTGCAGTTTCACGACGGCTGGGGTAGTGGATAAAGATTATGATTCTTACATCAATAAACACCCGAAATTAGGCGCCATTCTCACTGCCATGGAGAAAGTGGAAGCGAGTTGTTTAAGTGCCAGTTATTGGGCCATTCTTCCGTTTAAATTGGGCGAAAGCAAGATCGTTAAATACCGATTGGTTCCAGAAGATACAGATCGCGGTGCGCCTTTCAATGATGTGAATTATTTAGGACTCGATTTAGCGCAACGTTTGCGTAACAAGTCAGCTAAATTCCGTTTTGAAATTCAATTGCGTACCAACGATGCAACCATGCCATTGAATGATGCACAAGTTGTTTGGAGCACGAAGGAAAGTCCCTATATCTGTATTGCTGAATTGGAATTTCCACAACAAGATATTTGCGCTATTGGTCAAGCTCAATTTGGAAGCAATTTAGCGTTTAATATTTGGCGAACGTTGCCAGCGAATGCACCGCTAGGTTCGATTGCAGAAGCACGAAAAGTTGTATACGCAGCAAGTGCTGAGGCGCGTCATCAGGCCAATGGTCAACAATTGCAAGAACCTTCCATGATCAATCCTCCTTTTATCGGAAATACCGATGAAGACAGCGATTGTATTGTAAAAGCCGGAATTTATCCGCCCATTG
>JAYSRF010000170.1:0-29424 GCA_043721195.1 Fluviicola sp.
GGAAAATCTGGATTGAAATCGGTTGAAACAGCACCCACCAATGCCCAAAACACAAACATGCAAAGCGCAAACAGCAAATGTTTTCTAGAGCGATAAATCTCTATTGGCAAAGAGGTTTTCCAGACCGTGAAAAATTTCTTGAGTGATTCGCTTCGTTCTTTGTGAACTAAGTTGTGAATTCCTTGAGCAATTTGATTGAGGTAAACACGAACAGTACGTCTGTTGTAAAAAGTTTGTGCATAGCTAAGATCGTCCGTAATATCGGAGTAAAGATCTGCAATCTCCTCAGGACCACCTTGTTTTTGGGAGGCTAAATCCTGGAAGCGTTTCCATTTCTCTTTATTTTGCTCTATGAAGGAAGTTTCTTTCATTCAGGTCAGGCTAAAAATAGTTGTTTTCTTGGTTTATGGAACAACTTTGCAGATTTATTTACAAGTAGGATTAATCTTCCGTTCTTGTTACGAGAAATGATTCATTGGATGACGTTAATTTTTTAGAAACAATTTTAGCCGTTAGACTTAAAAACAGCAGACTAAAGACAGAAGACGAGAGACAAAAGACTAGGTTTGAGAACAGAATCTAGTCTTTTGTCTCAAAGCGAAGCGGTCTTTTGTCTTTAGTCTTATTTCTCCAGTCTTACCTTAAAATACCTAGTTAACCTGATGATCTGTTTTAATACAAACTTGCTGATTGATGCGACACTTCTAATTTCCCGATTTTCAAGAAAAAACCGCCACCTTTCTTTTTGGAAGCTTTTGCAGTGCGAAAATCAACTGGAGTATTGAATGTTGAAGACAATTTATTGGTAACTGGCTCAATTGGGTTGGACATTTCTTTTACACCAATCCAAGCCATGTCTGTATTCGTTTGTTCTTCAGCGACAATTGTTTTAGAAGATTCAAACGTTCGTGGTTGGATTGTTTTATCACTCGTTGAATTCCAATTAGCAGAACGTTTTTCCAATGAAGCTATGACTGTTTCTTGCAATAGAATGTTGCGTTGACGAACTGGTTTTGGTGAATCATTCGATTTTTTAGGACGAGCAACAGGGGTTTTGTCAGTGTTGGTTGATGTTCCTGTAGTTGTTTGACCAGATTGCTCAATTGTTGAGCCAGACTGAGAGTTCGTTTGCTCTTGAACACGCGTTGTATCAATCGTATTTCCAGTTGTTACTTGTTCTGTTTTTGTGGTATTACCAGCAGTTTGCACTCCGTTTTGTTGCGTGTGATCTTGTGTATTGATCCCAATTGTAAAAAGCAAAGCCAATCCTGCCGCAATGGCTACACCTGTGAACCACATTGGAATAACACGAGCTGCAACAGGTTGTTTTAACTCTGATTTATGGGCATAAACAACTGTTTCATCTGCTTCAAATTTAGTGAGCGCAAATAAATTAGTATCTTGACGGTAATGCGCATTTGCTTCTAACCAATGGTTTAAATGAGCTTGCTGATCTGGAGTTAAAAGTCCTTCTTCACGAGCAATGAGGAAAAATTCGTAGGTATCTTCGTTTAAATCTTGGGTATCAATTCCTTGTTTCAATGCCATTTTTTCAAGAGCATCGTATGATTCAGAAGTTGGTTGCAATGAAGGTAATTCTTCTTCTTCAATCGTTAAATCAGGGTTTTCAGACATAAAATCTTCAAACGCAACTAAGGTTTCACCTGAGAGATTGCCTTCGAGGTAATCCAAGTAAAACGCTTCGTAATTGGTATGATCTATTTGAATTTTCATGCTACTAATTCTAAATCTTTTAAATATACTTTCAATGTCTGACGTGCTCTAAAAATATACACTTTTACTTGCGATTCTGTCAAACCAGTAATGGATGCAATTTCATCGTAATGATATCCTTCATAGTCGCGCAATAGCACAACCGTTTTTTGAATTTCAGGCAGTCGATCCAGTGCATCATGCAGTACTTTTTGAATATCAAACAAGTGAGGTGTCGTTTGTGTTCCTTGTACGTCAATTCCTTCAATACTTCCCGATTTCGCTTCTTTTTTCATCACATCTACCAAACAATGATAGGCGGTGGTGAACAAATACGATTTCACTTTTTCGGCCTGAACAGTTTCATGCTTTTCCCACACTTTCGCAAACGTTTCTTGCACAACATCATCAGCTAACATCTTATTCCGTGTACTTTTAAGTACGAAACGGTAGATGTTATCTGCGTATAGTTCAACTGCGTTATTGTATTCTTTAGCGTTCATGTAGCATTCGTATCATACCTAAGACAGGGAAGTCTCATTAAAGTTACAGCTATTTTCATTTTTTTTCGATTTATTTCAAAATTGGCTTCAATTAGCTGTTCAATTGAATCGTTTTTTGGTCTATTCTTCGGCTGATTTCCAAGGAAAACAGTTGCTCCAATAAGTATGCTCATCTTTTCGAAAAACAAATTTTAACACCTGCTAAAATCCAATAGTTAGTTGTTTGCGTATCTTAGAAAAAACAAACGATCATGAAACATACTTTTTTAGGAACGCTCCTTTTTTCGCTCATTACATTAACAGCTTGCAACGCACAACAAGATACTACGACGATGGAAAAACAACTAACGGTTGATCAAACCAAAAAATACAATGAGTTAACACCTCAACAAAAAGATGTTATTCTAAATAAAGCAACTGACCGACCTTTTACGGGTGAATATTACCAGAAAGATGATAAGGGATTGTATATCTGTCGTCAATGCAACAATCCGTTATACAATTCTGCCGATAAATTCGAAGCGCATTGTGGTTGGCCAAGTTTTGATGATGAAATCGAAGGAGCTGTTACCCAAATTCCTGATGCGGATGGTTCACGGGTTGAAATTGTGTGCAATAACTGTCACGGGCATTTAGGTCATGTTTTTGTAGGTGAGGGTTTTACAGATAAAGATACCCGTCACTGTGTGAACACGAGTTCCATTTTGTTTGTTCCAGCGAAAGAGGTGAAAAATTTACCGGCGGTTATTAAATAATTACGCTAGTCGTGTGTTCTTCTTACTCCTAGTATAATGGTTCTGAATATACTAAACCAGCATAGCGCAATTGTTTTATATCTAAGTCCTTTGATTCCAGCAGGAATATATCTGGAATAAACATGAAATAGATTTCAATTTTTGACTCACTGAGCAATTGATTTTCTTTTTTGTTTTTAAGAATGATACAAGAAGATGCGTAGTTATTATAATGAAGTCGTGCGTCTAATTGAAACAAGTACCAATTAGGATCATTACTTACAGTAATTTTACGAATACATTGTCCGGTTACTGGAAGTTTATCGCCAATATACTTGTTTGTCACTTCTGTTGTTAGCCGCAATTTTAATCCAACAAAGTTGCTTGATTCTTCATTTTGTTTCTTGTTGAAAGCTGGGAGTTGAAACATAAATAGAGAAAAAGCGGGTAAGTGTAAACGGTAGTTGTTCCAGACACCTTGTTTTAAATCAATGCGTTCTAAGAGAATAGACATGTAGATTAAAAACAGGTAAATTCCAACAGCTTTTCCGTGAATCATTTCATTAGCATCGTCTGCTCCAAATTCTAGGCTGATAAAAACGAATTCTACCATGAGAATTGTTAAGAGAGAAAAGGTCAATAAATCTTGTTGAAAATGGGCGTTGTACGCTTGATGTGACGAGAAATAACCTGAATTATTGAGTGCATTGTTTTTAAAGAAAAACCAGATATGGATGGTACCTATAAAAAAGATTATGGTTACAAAAGAATAGTCTTTTACCGTTTCATTGATCAACCAAAAATCATAGAATCCATGCGCGAATGCTGCTAGTATAAAGCCGATTATCGGAACAATAATTTTCCAAATGCTTTTTTTGTAGCGATATTTAGCTAGAATAAAGGAGTATGCAACGATAGAAGCGAAAAATAGGTGTTCAAACGAAGAAGTAATAGTCCGCGTGACGATATTTCCTGAATCTTCTAAGTACCTAAGGTTTTCGGTAAATGAAAATCCTAAAGCAGCTACTGCGGCATAGAGCAAATAATCATAGGGTTCCTTCATCCGTTTTGAGAAGCTGGCAAACACGACCCAAGGAATCAACTTCACTAATTCTTCACTTCCACCAATGACTGCGAAACAATAGAGAAAATCGTTTTTGATATCTCCATTGATAACAAAATGTAAGTTCAATTGTGCAAAATCGTAAAGTGGAAGGCAGAAATGAGTAAAGACCGCTCCTGCTAGAAACACGAGTCCAATTGGCCACCATTTTTCGCGATTGAAGACATCCATTGTTCGCACAAAAATCACCCAAACCAATGAAACGAGTAATGCGGCTAAAAATGTGAGCCATTCTACATTTCCAAAGCGCGATTCCAGTATGTTTTGCGCATACAAACCAGTATTTCCATGTGTAAAGTAATAATCGTTTTTAACACGTGGTTTTAAGAATCGTGTAATTCTTGAATCGTGCATTAATACATCTAGTTTTGCATTATTCAGATAAACATACATGTTATAGAGCAAACGAGGAGCCCTTCCACTTGTAGGATTGATCTTAATTTCTTTCCATAAATGGTTTTCAATTTCTTGCGGAGGGAGGCTTCTTTCTTTCGCTCCTTTCAAGGCAATCATATAATTGACAAAAGGGGTGTTTTCTGGAATGGCTAACAACAAGGTTGGATCTTCATCATAAGTCGTTGTCTTCGAAACGATTTGCGCATACGCTTTTAACAAGGGAAGTGTTTCTGGCTTTTTGAATTGATAATCGAATGTGAAATTTTGGTAGTAATAATTATGAACATCAATTAAGATATCCATGTACTTCAATTGCAACTCAATACTATCGGGATAAAGTTTACACAAATCGCGGTAACCATGTGATTCTTGCAAGGGTTGATCATTTTTTTTACCGAATGCAATTTGCTCCATGGGAGATTGTGAATAACGCTCTGCAATGACAGTATTTACCACAATTATTGGACCAACTGTAATAATGATTAAAGCGATCAATTTTCGGTAAGGATACCAAGAAGATTTACCAACAACAGGTGTTCTGATTACTTCTCTACGATACGTAAAGGCAATTAAAATAACTACAACAAGGATGGAGTAGATCAATCGAGTAAATTTTATGAAAAGTAAATGGAAATAAGGAGAACTAAAAATGGTAAAGTAAAAAATAACTAAATCCCACAAATGCATTATTTTTCAAGTAAATGAAAATCAGTAATTTTGTAAGATGAAATGGACAATCATACTGCTTCTTTCAGCTACTATACTAGCAACGGCCTGTATTCATAAAGGTGCAGAAAGCAAACAAGTAAAATTTCTAGGCTTTGATTTAGTCGGAGATGGGAATAATAATGACTCTACTTTTTTTGAATTGCGCTATGAAAATAAAAGTAGTATTCCACTCAAAGAACCGTATTTGCGTATGGTGATTAAAGATACGAGTGACAAAGTATTTAAGCACATTCTTTATTCTGAATCACAAAATTTGCCAGACATTGCTGCGCATTCACCATTTACCGTTTATTTTTATGCGGAAAATTTTCAGTATTCTGCTAAAGTAGGGAAAACAAAATTTTACTTATCATGGACGAATTCCAAAGGGAAAAAGTCTATTCGTAGAAAAGTAGAGTTTTGATGTGAAATACTTCGTTATTTTACGCAAAACACCCATAGCAAGCACCAATAGAAAGGCACGTATCAGCCAGCTTGCCAACTCCACCAAGGCGCACAAGTATAGAGGGTAATGTCATTAAGTTAAAGACAGGCGCTCCATTTGTGAAAACAGACTATCCCGATATTCATCGGGAGTCATTCGTATATAATTCAATATAGCTCGTTATTCGTGTATTCGTGGTAAAAGCATACGCTACATCCAAATTGACTGAAGCTAAATTGAATCCTATTTTTTCCATACACAAGCCTTTAAAAGCTGCAATTTTTTTCTTTCCCACGAATCCATGAATTGATGCACTCGACTCAATTAAAAACGAATACTGTAAACGGTGTTTCCAGTCAGTCCTTTCAGAAATTGTGAAACAGCACAATTAAACCTTTAGGAAACTAGGTGGTAACTTAATGACATTGCCTTTAACGTCTGAATGATTCATCCTATTCAACTTTTATTCTAAAGTTGTATTTAACAACCCACTTCGGTATCTTTAGATCATATTTTTAGTCAATGATGCGTTTTTCTACCCTATTATTACTTGTGAGTGCTGTGTTGTTTTTTGATAACAATGCTCAATCTCAAACGGTTTTCCCACACGATACTCGAAGTGATAGTATCAACATCGTGCACTACAATGTGCAATTGGATGTACGTGATTTTACAACGTTTATACTTGCTGGTCAAACCGAAATAATTTTCAAACCTTTGGTAAATGGGATTACTGAAATTCGATTGGACTTGATTGGTTTAGGAGTCGATAGTATCAAAGATCCGAATGGAAACAATCTTGTTTTTTCTCCCGAATCGACAGGTTTTACGGTCAATCTAGGAACAACCTTCAATGTGGGAGATTCCACTTCAATTGACGTTTTTTACCATGGTAGTCCTGTTCAAGACCCCGTTTTTGGTGGATTTTATTTCAATTCCAATTTTGCGTACAATGTGGGTGTTTCGCTCGAAGATATTCCGCATAACTATGGAAAAACATGGTTTCCTTGCTTCGATAATTTCACCACTCGTTCTACTTATGATTTGTTTGTGCGCACACTTCCCAACCACGATGCTGCTTGTGGCGGTGTTCATCTATCGACGACCATCAATGCAGATTTAACGGAAACCCACCATTGGAAAGTCAATCAAACGATTCCTTCATACTTAATTTCGGTGGCAGTTGCTAATTATGTATTTGTAGAAGACAGTTTCACCGATTACCAAAACAATCCAGTTCCCGTTCGATTAGCTGCTTTTGCAACGGATACAACGGACATGAAAAATTCATTCATCAACTTGGAAAATGCATTTGATCTCTACGAACAGAAATGGGGTCCTTACCACTGGGATCGTGTAGGATATGTATTAGTTCCCATGACAGCTGGAGCGATGGAACACGCGATGAATATTGCTTTTCCTATGGCCGCAGCAGATGGAGGATTGGGTTGGCAATCAGTTATGGCACACGAATTATCGCATCATTGGTGGGGAAATTTAATCACGTGTCGAACGGCAGAAGATATGTGGATCAATGAAGGAAGTGCGAGTTATTGCGAATACCTTTTCACCGAAGAGTTTAGCGGAAGAGCGACTTACGAATCAGATATTCGGGGTAGACACAAAGATTTATTGCGTACCTGTCATATCAAAGATTCCAATTATTGGGCCTTATCTGGCGTTCCTCAAGAACATACCTATGGCAATACAACCTACTTGAAAGGTGCGGATATGTTGCATACCTTGCGTGGGTATTTAGGCGATTCATTGTTCTTCAATGGATTGGCAACTTTATTGGATCAGAATCAATTTTCCGATATGGATGCGATTGAATACCGCGACAAACTGAGTGCAATTACGGGCGTAAACTTAGACGATTTCTTTGCTGGTTGGATCTTCCAAGCGGGTTGGCCACACATCTCCATTGATTCAATTACTACGATACCCAACGGTCCAAATTTCGATGTCAGCATACATCTCAGACAAAAGTTAGTTGCCCGATCGAATTATGCCAACAATGTTCCTATTACGCTCACCTTACGCGATGCCAATTGGAATACGTTTGAGCAAACCATCTTGTCTTCTGGAATGAACAACACCGTTACAGTAAGCGTTCCATTCTTGCCTTCAACAGCCTACCTCAATCGCGATGAACTCATTTCTCATGCCGTTACAGCCAATTATGTGACGATTGACAATCCAGGAAGTAGAAATTTGTCGCATGCCAATATCACCTTGCAAATTCAAACGGTAACTGATTCTGCATTTGTACTCGTTGAACACAATTGGGCAGCTCCAGATCCAGTTCTAAATTGGGACAATGGTTACCTGATTTCACCGCAACGTTACTGGCGCATTGATGGAATTTGGAATGCAGGTTTCACCACCAATGCTACCTTTCGCTACCAAGGACAAGAAAACCTTTCAGGCGGCTATTTGGATCACCAATTGATTCTTGGCGCAGAAGACAGCCTTGTTTTATTGTACCGACCAGATTGTTCAGTAGATTGGATTGAATTTCCGACCTACACCAAATCATTTGGTAATGTGAACGATAAACTTGGTTCAATGAATGCAACCAATATCCAAAAAGGAGAATACGCCTTTGCTTTGAAAGGTCAACCGCTCAATCTAAGTGAAAACAAATCCACCCCAACAACGATCATTTACCCCAATCCAACAGACGGAGCAATCACCGTTGAGTCAACCGTTCCTGTAGACCGTATTCAAATTACGGATATGCAAGGTCGTGTGGTTGCGCAGAAATCAACCTCAGGATTAAAACATGAATGGAATGCGCTGCATTTGCCAAAAGGTGTTTATACCGTTTCAGGATTCAACCAAGGAAAGATGGAGTTTCACGAGGCGTTGGTGGTGGATTAGGTCATTTTTAAATGGAAAATGCCATTTGAAATTAAGAATGGCAGTTATCTTGATTGACGGTAACGAATGATCATGGTGAATGGATTAAATAAAAGTTTCAGATAAAAGGAATGGTTTCATTATTATTCTTACTATTGAGGAAGTATTCACGAAGAAACACTAACAGATTCACGAAATAATAGGATTGATTTATTAAAGAAATAACCGATTGATTTATAGAGATATGTTCAATTTATTCGGTTATAAGTAATTAATGCTTTCGTCTATTATTAAGTTAGCTGCATCAAACAATAAAGACATATGATAACAGATTTAGAAATATTGAACTTTAGAAGTATCCAAAGTGGTAAAGTACATCTTGAACCTTTAACAGTAATTGTGGGTGCTAACTCAACAGGAAAAAGTAACCTTGTCAAAGCACTAGATTTTATATCTGACATTGCTCAATATGGAATTCATGACGCTATATACAAGAGAGGTGGATTTAATGAAATATTACCCAAACAAATCAAGTCTCTAAATGGTTTGGAGATATATTTTAATATCAATATTAATCTTGATGAACCTGAAAATTGGCCAAAAAAATTTGGAAAACTTACCGCAAAATATGAATTAGGAATTGAACAGAGCAGAACTGGAAAAATAAAAATAAAAAGGGAGTCTTTAGAGTTAAAATCAATTCTATTACTTTCTTATTTTCTTGATAAAAAATGGAATGACAAAGAAAATAAGAGTAAAATTGACCTTGAATTACCTGATCTAAATTTATTACAAGAATCATCATTTAAGATCTCAAGAATAAGATTAAATAAATTAAATTTTTCTACCAATGTCAAATTAGATTCAGAACATTCGTCTCTTCTTTTAAACTGGTTAGGTATTAAACGTTTTTTTGAATCAGGTAAAGACAAAAAATTACCTGAAATTAAGGAATTAGAAAAAACGATAAGCGCACTAATTAGTACTGTTCGCCCTGGTGAAAAAAGTGAGGATTTACCAATAATTTCCCTCAATAGAATTCTATTTGGAATAAGTCCACATTTACGCAAACTTGTTTCAGAACTTGAATCAATTTCAAGATATGACCTTTTCATTAATGAGTTAAGGCAAGAACAAATAATATCAAACTCAAGACAAGTTTCGGTTACAGGTGATAATATACCTTCTGTAGTAAAAACTTTCGCGAAGGAAGATAAAGAGGCATGGGAAAGAATAACAAGTACAATGTCAAATATTTCTCCTTATTTTTCTCGAGTACGCTCCGAAAGTTTAAGAGCAGGGAAAGAATATCTCTTATTCGAAGAAATATTTAAAGGAAGAGCGATTGAATCTTGGGAAGCTTCAGATGGTACTTTGAGAGCACTGGCAATTTTACTTTGCTTAGAATCTCATAGACAAGGTTCAACAATATTAATTGAAGAGCCCGAACATGGACTACACCCATGGGCAGTAAAAGACTTAATGAGTCACATTAAAGAAACTATAAGTTTAAAAGACATTCAAGTTGTAATTACAACTCATTCACAACAAGTACTGGAGTGTATTCTTCAAAATGAGCTTTTGATAACGGAACGTGATGAAAATGGCACTCGATACAATACGCTAGACAAGGTGATATCCAACCCAAATATATCAATGGGAGAAATAGGAGATCTATGGACTAGAGGGTTATTAAAAGGTGTTCCAACAAGTTTTTAATTATGGCAGTAGAATTAGGATTTATTGTTGAGGGGCATTGTGAATACGAATCTATACCTTCAATTGTAGCAAAAATACAAGGGTATTTTAATTACCCTATTGTTAATGCAAAGGGTATTGGAAACATTATAAAAAATACTGGAGATGAATTACTTTATCTCGTAAAACATTTTGCTCCAAGAAAAGTAATTATCACCCTTGATTACAGGGAAGCAGAAAGAGAAGGGTTAGTTAATAATTGTACTGAATTGAAAGAAATGGTTCTGCAAAATTGCAATACATTTATGCAAAGCCAACAAAATGGGAGTTTAACACTTCCTGAGGAAATAGTGGTTGTTATTGCTGATAAAACATATGAAAGTTGGATTTGTGCAGATTATGAAAATCTAAAAAATAATGATTTATTCGATGCAGATAAAATAACTGAAAATTATCAAAATGTAGATGCTGAAATACCAAATCCGTGTAATTGGTTACAGTCTAAACTGAAAAAAAATATTGACATGAAATCTAGAGCAAATAGAAAAAAAGTATCACAAACTTTAAGACCTGAGATAGCTGCCTTAAAATCTAGATCATTCAGAAAATTTCACAAAGAGGTAACAAATATTAACCAAGCATAAAAGCACGTATCAAAATTGCCGAATCAGTGGATAAATGAAGATATATCCTTTGTACCAAGTTTTGGGAGGCAGACAGTTTTCGTCACCAAAACAGCCACTTCTTTCGCTGCAAACCGAATTAGCCATTTGACGAACATGGTTGGGAACTAATCAACTGATTCAATTGAAAAAATGAAAAAAGGATTCATCATCATCTTTCTATATTTTATAGCTGGTTGTACAACCGAAAATATTACAATACCAGAAAATGCTAAAATCACAGCAATGTATATCGTTCATGATGAGAAACACAGCCCAAATTTGAGTAAGTGTTCCGATATAAAAAATGATTTTCTAGTAGCAAGTAAACACCCATGTACATTTACTATGGAAGGTTATGAGTTTGATATTGAAGATAAATACATCTTAAACGAACACGGAGAACTTACTGAGTTTTGGAACTATTTATCTGAAGGTCCTGTTGTATCAAAGATTGAGGAATTAAAAAACGACAAAAATTATTTGAAATCAATTGGTGGTGAGCATATTACAGTAAAATGGGGAATTAATAAAAAAGTGATCATTACAGAAAAAGACACTTTAAAGATCGAAAAAATATTTCCAACGTATCAATTAATTTGGATAGAACAAAATGAGGAAACAAAGAAAAACGGACGTAGAATTTTAATAGAATACAGATGAAATTGGCGCTATAACAAAGCCTGACAATTCAACTCTAAATAATCCACAGGTCAAAAAACCACCCACTTTGTACACGAATCAAATACAATTCAAGATTTCAAATCATTCAAGATTTCAACCAATGCAGCCTCTGAAGATTCATCCAAAACAGCAATTGGAGTAATCCCACAATCGATCAGTTGCTGAGCTGTTGTTCTTCCCCAAGCAATAACGTTAGAAATAGTTTTAACTGAATTATTAGTTATAAATGAATTCACATTACTTGGGCTTGTAAAAACATAAAAATCATGGTCAGAAATCACCGCATTTGTTTGAACAGTTTCATAACAATGAACAATCATCTTTTGTTTATCAGAAACGTGTTTATAAATGGTTTCTTTTGAGTTCAATGGTAAAGGGAATAAAACCGTTCTATCTCCCAACCAATCTACAAATTGTATGGCAACATCTTGTGGGTTTCCAGAATTAATACCTGTGAAATTAGGAGTTAAGTTTTGTGCTTTAAGAATGGACGCTGTTCCTTGTCCAACGCATGCAATTTCAATTAAACTATTTATTTCGTTTTCACTGATAAAATAGTTAAAGCATCTTGGGCTGGAAAAAAAAATTACATCGTAATTAGTAGGCGTTTCAAATGGGATTTTCTCAAATCGTATCAGTGATTTATCCGTTAAAATCCAATTGTTGGTTGCGCAAAAATCACGTAAAACTCCTGTTGACTTTGCTTCACTGGAAAAAAAGAGCTTAGTCCTCATCTTCGTCTTCTGGAGACAATAATGCATCCAACACAACATCGACCATTTCTAAATCGTGTGGTCCTTCAAACTGGAACCATTCTGATCCATCTTCCCAATTTGCTGCATAAGAAACTAAGAGTTTTCCTTCTTCTGGACAATACACACCAAGCGGTAACTGACAACCACCTTGTAGACGATTCAGAACAGTGCGTTCCAATTCAATTTTTGATTGAACATCTGCATGATTGAGTGCTTGCATAAAAGCAAACAATTCTTGATCAGTAGAACGAATTTGTAAGGCCAACACACCTTGAGCAGGTGCAGGGATAAATTCTTCTGGATCCAATACTTCCACATGAACTGCAGATAAATCAAGTTCCAAACGATCTAAGCCAGCCTTAGCAAGCAAAATCGCATCGTAACCTCCATCTATGAGTTTTTGTAAACGAGTTGGTACGTTTCCTCGTAAATCTTTGATCGTTGTATCATCCCGAAATGCAACCAATTGAGATTTACGTCGAGCAGATGAAGTCCCAACAATTGCGCCTTGTTTGAGGTTCCAATGTTGTGTCGTATCAACAGAACCTGGAAGAATTAACAATACATCAGCAGGGTTTTCACGTTCAGAAACAGCAGCGATGATTAATCCTTCTGGTGGTGTCGTTTCTAAATCTTTATGCGAATGAACAGCCAAATCAATTGAACCATCCAATAAAGCCTGTTCAATTTCCTTGGTGAAAAATCCTTTTCCTTCTAATTTATCAAAACTCAAATCTTGAATTTGATCTCCTTGCGTTTTAATAATTGTAATAGAAACGGTAGCACCAAGTGCTTCGAGTTGTCGTTTCACGTGATTGGCTTGCCACAAAGCAAGATCACTTCCGCGTGAACCAATTCGGATAGATTGCATACGAGAATTTATGTTTTGATAAGAATTTCTTTTGCCATGATCATGGGCATATTCATGTACTTCTTTTCCATGTAACCCACTATTTTTTCTAGCAATTCCTTGGAATTAGGATCCATGTTTTCGAGTTCAGTCTTGAACACATCATTGAAAGCGGTTGCTTTGATGTCTTTCACCATTTGTGGAACGGTGCGCATGGCAATTTCAATCCGACGTATTTTCAATAAATGCTTGAATGATTCGAGTGCCTCCTCAATAATCGATTCGACATGTGAAATTTCCTGTGAACGTTGCTCCAAATGGTTATCAGAAATCGTTTGTAGAACATTAATTGAGATTGGTCGTGTTGAAAATTGATCATGAATGGTTGGATCAATATCATTCGGCAAAGCCAAGTCTATTGTGACTTTAGGGCTTTCATCTCCCTGTAACAAAAAGGAGTAAAGATCTGTATTAATAAGGACATCTTGAGAGCCTGTACACGATACAAGCACGTCAAAACCGCCCGTATAATTGGACAATTGATCTAACGGAAATGCTTGACCACCCAATTCTTCTGCCAATGTTTGTGCTTTTGAAAGTGTACGGTTAAAGACCACAAAATGGGTCATTCCATGTTTTTTGAGAAAACGACACATCGCTGTATTCGTAACTCCAGCACCAACAACAAGAACACGTGCATTTGTAGGAATATCCATCCCTTGCAAGCGTTGATAAGCAATAGATACAACAGAAACAGGTTTCAACGAAATTTTCGTTTCCGTATACACTCTTTTCGCTGTTTCAACCACATGTTTGATCAACAAACGGATAAAATCTCCTGTAAGCCCTAATTTATGTGATAAATCATACGCATGACGCACTTGAGTAATGATTTCGCGTTCACCAATGACTAACGAATCGATGGATGACGCAACACGCAAAACGTGATCAATCGCATCAATATCTGAAACAATACTTCCATTAGAAGCAAAAAACGCTACTGTTTCTGCGTCAAATTCGGGATATAAGTACTTGAAAAACGTATTTAGAAAATCGTTAGAAGCAACGCGTTTTCCAACCAACAAAAATTCTACACGGTTACAAGTTGAAAGGAAAAGAATTTCATCGATCTCTAAAACAGCCTTAATTGCCTGAAAACGTTCAGCTTGCTTATCTGTCTCAATATGCAAACGACCGATTTCAGAAACGTCTAAGTTTCGATGGGTAAAAGCTATTGTATGAAAATGAGTCAGCACAAAAAGAGTTTCTATTACTTCTATTACTGCAAACTTCGGCATTGAAAAGCGTTTGTTTGTCAGAATTGTGTCAGAAAATGTAATTTAGAATGGTTTTAAATAAATTAATGAAAAATTGAAAATGAAAAATTAGAAAAATTATGAATTATGAATTATGAAGAGTGATCGAGAGCAAGACCTAAATCTACTTTAAAATTCTCCAATTTATAATTCATAATTAAAGCTCACAAGGTATCTAAATCGAGTAAGTAGGATCAAAAAAAATACCTCAATCCAATTTACAATTTTGCATTTTCAATTACTAATTACTAATTAAACCGTTGGTGCAAATCATAAATCATTCCATCTGACAAACCGATTTTTGGAACATACAATTCACTGCAATTCAATTCATGCATGCAAAACGTAAATATTTCCAAAGCAGGGACAATAACATCTGCTCGATCGGGTTTTAATTGATAACGATCCATTCGTTGATTGACAGAAAGTTCCGATAAATCATCGTACAATTTTCTCATTTCGCTCAACTTCACAGGTTTTTTCTCGCGAACACCCAATAATTTATGGATCTTGTTGATATTTCCTCCGGTTGCATACACGGCATGTGGATCGTGTAATTCAACATTAACAGCTATCCATTCTTTAATCGCCGACCAATCTTCTTGATCCACTTTTCCTTTCAGCATCCGAACGGTTCCAATATCAAACGATTTAGCAGCCACTCGTTCACCGTGTTCAAACACATTGATTTCTGTAGAACCACCACCAACATCAATGACTAAATACGGTTTTGAACGCGAAATGTCTAATAATGAAAAGGTGCCAAAAATCAATTTCGCTTCTTCATCACCAGAAATGATTTCAATTTGGATTCCCGTTTCTTCTTTTATTAAACTAATAATTTCGTTTCCGTTTTCCGCGTCACGCATGGCTGAAGTGGCACAAGCGCGAATTTTTTCAACATTAAAAATATCTGCAATGAGTACAAATGCTTTCATTGTTTTGAGAAAATCGTCCGCTTTTTTTGAACTAATTTTACCGTTTTCAAAAACTTCTTCGCCCAATCGCAATGGCAAACGGGTGTAGGAGATTTTTTTTACAAAAACATGTCCATTTTCCTCTGCCATCTCTCCGATTAACAAACGAGCTGCATTGGAGCCAATATCAATTGCTGCGAATTTTTTTGCCATAATGCTATTAAGTGTGACGAATTTAAGAATTAGATTGAGAAACAAAAATGAAAAATGCCGTATGTTTTTATTATACGGCATTCTAAATTATACAATGTTGTAAATGAAATAATTACGCTTTCACCAATCCGATTTTAGCATCGCCTTCTTCCAACAAATCAATTAGTTGTGCTTCTGCACCCAATGGACCAAATGCAATAGCTGTAGCCAACACTTCGTTGCACACATAATCTTGATTTTCAGCAATTGCCGCTTGAATTTCAGCCGAACTATCTAAGGTCAATTGAATGCGATCGGTCACTTCTAAGCCAGAATCTTTGCGCAAATTTTGAACACGATTGACCAATTCACGCGCAATTCCTTCTTGTCGTAAAGCTGGAGAAATGGTACTATCTAAAGCAACTGTCAATCCGTTTTCGGTAGCCACCAACCAACCTGGAATGTCTTCTGCGCGGATTTCAAAATCTTCGGCATCCAATACAATGTGTTCACCAGTGATTTCGCCTTTCCAACCAGCATTTCGCTCAATTTCAGCAATTTCTTCTTGACCAAATGATGCAACTAATGCTGCAATCGCTTTCATCTGGGTTTTGTATTTCGGACCAATTGTTTTAAAATTTGGGCGAATAGATTTCACAAAAACAGTGTTCGATTCATCCAACAATTCCAATTCCTTGACATTTACCTCAGAAAGAATCAACTCTTTCACGTGTAGAATGTGTTTCGAAAATTCAGCATTTAAAACGGGAACCATGATTTTTTGTAGCGGTTGACGCACACGGATTTTCTCTTTCTTACGCAATCCAAGCACCAAAGAAGAAACTCGTTGTGCAATCTCCATTTGAGTTTCCAAATCACTGTCAATTACTGTTGCATCACTCACAGGGAAGTCTGTTAAATGAACAGAATCAACTTTATGTCTACCTGTTATTGCATTGAGATCACCAAACAATTGATCTGGGTAGAATGGCGCAATTGGCGAAGCTAAAATGGCAACCGTTTCCAAACAGGTATACAACGTTTGGTAAGCGGAAATTTTGTCTGTTGAATAATCACCTTTCCAAAAACGGCGACGGCATAAACGTACATACCAATTCGATAATTGATCGGAAACAAACTCTTGAATCAAACGACCTGCTTTCGTTGGTTCGTAGGTTTCAAAGGCTTCATCAACTTGAGCAATTAAAGAATGTAATTTCGATAAAATCCAACGGTCAATTTCTGGTCGTTGATTCATTGGCACATCTGGTTCAGCATAAGCAAAACCGTCAATATTCGCATACAATGTAAAGAACGAATACGTGTTGTAAAGCGTACCAAATAATTTGCGTTGAACCTCTGTAATTCCAGCTTGATCAAATTTAAGGTTGTCCCAAGGTTGCGCATTCGTGATCATGTACCAACGTGTCGCATCTGGACCAAATTCATCCAATATTTTGAAGGAATCAACAGCATTTCCAAGACTTTTAGACATTTTTTGTCCGTTTCTATCCAACACCAAGCCATTGGAAACCACATTTTTGTAGGCAACTTTATCAAATACCATTGTTGAAATGGCGTGGAGTGTATAAAACCAACCACGTGTTTGATCTACTCCTTCAGCAATAAAATCAGCTGGATATGCCGTTCCATTATCAATCAATTCTTTGTTTTCAAACGGATAATGCCATTGAGCATAAGGCATTGCGCCTGAATCAAACCACACATCGATCAAATCACTTTCACGTTTCATGGGTTTACCACTTGCGGAAACCAAGGTAATTTCATCTACATAGTTTTTATGCAAATCCAATTTGGCGTAATTCGCTGATGAAAAATCATTTGGAACAAAATCACCCAATGGATGTTCGGTCATCAATCCAGCTGCAATGGCTTTATCACATTCCAACTTGAGTTGTTCCACAGAACTGATACAAATTTGTTCACTTTTGTCCTCTGTTGTCCAAATTGGAATAGGAATTCCCCAATAACGTGATCGGGATAAGTTCCAATCGTTTGCATTTTTGAGCCATTCACCAAAACGACCAGTTCCAGTAGATTCTGGTTTCCACTGAATCGTAGCATTCAACTCAACCATTCGTTCTTTTACCTTGGTTACTTTGATAAACCAAGAATCCAATGGATAATATAACACGGGTTTATCAGTTCTCCAACAATGCGGATAACTGTGTTCGTATTTCTCGACTTTAAAGGCACGATTTTGTTCCTTTAGGTGAATGGAAATCTGAACATCTACCGATTTATCGGGCTCTTCGCCTGCATTGTAGTATTCGTTTTTCACAAACATTCCAGCCCAAAGCGTTACTTCCTTTCGGAAACGACCACGTAAATCAACTAAAGGAACAAGCGTATCGGTTTCATCCATTACCAACATCGCTGGAACTCCAGATTCAGTAGCAACACGTGCATCATCCGCACCAAATGTTGGCGCAATGTGCACAATTCCAGTTCCATCTGTTGTTGTCACAAAATCACCACCAATCACACGAAATGCTTCTTCAGGATGTTGATGCGGCAAAGCACCGGGCAATAATTGTTCGTAACGCATTCCGATCAAGTCTTTTCCGAGACAAGTATCAACAATACAATATGGAATGACCTTATCATTCGCTTGATAATCATTCAATCCTTCAAGTGAATCAACAGCAGCATACCCTTTTGAAAACTGATAATTCACCAAGTTTTTAGCAAGAATAACGTTGATTGCCTCAAACGTATATTGATTGAATGTTTTTACTAGAACATATTCAATTTTCGGTCCAACACACAGAGCAGTATTGGAAGGAAGTGTCCAAGGTGTGGTTGTCCAAGCGAGGAAGAAGGTGTTTTCCTCCAAGGTCATCCCCCTCACTCCCCCTTCAAAGGGGGAAGTAGATCCGCTCAATACTTTAAATTGCGCTACAACAGTTGTGTCTTTTACATTTTTATAGCAACCAGGTTGGTTTAATTCGTGTGTAGATAAACCCGTTCCTGCTGCAGGAGAATACGGTTGAATGGTGTATCCTTTGTACATGAGATCTTTCTTGTACAACTCACCTAATAACCACCACACAGACTCCATGTATTTGGGTTCATAAGTGATATACGGATCATTCATATCGACCCAATAGCCCATTTGTTGGGTTAAGCGATTCCAAATATCCGTATAGCGCATTACAGCTTCACGACATGCTTTATTGTAATCTTCAACCGAAATCTTTTTTCCGATGTCTTCTTTGGTGATTCCTAATTCTTTTTCAACACCTAATTCTACAGGTAAACCATGCGTATCCCAACCAGCTTTTCGTTTTACTTGAAATCCTTTTAAGGTTTTATATCTGCAAAAAATATCTTTAATGGAACGTGCCATAACATGGTGAATACCAGGTAGTCCATTTGCAGAAGGCGGGCCTTCAAAAAAGACAAACGGCTGTTTTCCTTCACGTGATGCAATAGAAGCTTCGAACACACCATTTGCATTCCATTTAGCTAAGACCGTTTCTGCTGCATTGAGCAAATCTAAGCGATCGTATTCCTGATATTTCTGACTCATTCATCTGATTTATTATGTGTTTCCGGGCCAAAACTCAAGTGGATTGACCTACTTTGGCAGGCGCAAAGATAATAAAAAAGACCCAAACGGGTTTAGGAAAGACAAGCAATTAAACTCATCTAAACCAACAAGATTAGAATAATTTATACAGGATTGGTAGCCTAAACAAACCTATTCGCCAGACAAACGAATGATTTTGTGTACATGGGAAATACTACAACCAAATTGGTTCGCCAATGCCGCAAGTGTGATCTGTTTATTTTTTCGAAGTTCTACAATGCGTAATTTATCTTCTGCTGATAAAGGATCAGGTCTACCCATGGACTTATTTCCACCTTTCGGGCCATATTTTTCACGACGTTTTTCCCATAAAGAAGAGTTGTCACGAATCCCCAAATCAAATCCACGTTGAATTGATTCACTTACGGTTGACCATTGTAAATTTTCAAAATAGTTGTTTTTAGCATTTCCATCTTTATGAATCACCACCTTCTTTTTACGAGGCTTATCATTCTCAACATAGACCAATGCTACCATTTTATGTGGGTAAACGGTTCTTCTTTTTCCCCTATTGTCAATAAGATCTGTCATTAAGAATCCGTTTGCGGGATGACTTCTTAGCAGTTTGTCTTTGCCAGCTAGTTGCATTTTTCTCCCTGATCTATAAATTTTAGTGCGATCCAATGATCGAATTTTTCCGTCATTGGAAATTTCATAGTCTGTGAAACCAGGTATTGTTGTCCAAATTTGTGTCATTTTGTAATTGTATTAGGTAAATCTTTCGTAGTGAATAGTATTATATAAAAATTATGCCAAATTTTATTCAGCGACTCGCTAAAGTGTTAAAAAAGAAACATTCATCAACTCAATTAAGGAGAATTGTACCAACTCATTTATCAAACTACGTTCATGGTTTATCATTGGATTTTCTTAAGTCTTCTTTTTTAAGTTTTTGCAAAAGGAAGTAAAGTGTATCTTTGAGCTCCACAAACAAAACACATGAATAAACGCAATTCTGAGTTAATTGAAAAACGTGAACTAGCCCAATTAGGTGGTGGTCAAGCACGAATAGACAAACAACATGCTCAAGGTAAACTTAGCGCACGCGAACGTATAACACTTTTGTTGGACGAAAATTCGTTTCAAGAGATCGGAATGTTTGTTGAACACCGTGCTACTTCTTTTGGTTTAGACAAATTGAAAACTCCTGGAGACGGTGTTGTTACAGGCTTCGGAACAATTCATGGTCGAATTGTTTACGTTTTTTCCCAAGATTTCACCGTACTTGGTGGCTCACTTTCTGAAACACACGCAGAGAAAATCTGCAAAGTATTGGAATTGGCAATGAAAAACGGGGCTCCAATCATTGGATTAAATGACTCAGGAGGTGCGCGCATCCAGGAAGGTGTCGTTTCACTTGCTGGATATGCAGATATTTTTTACCTCAACACACGTGCTTCAGGTGTGATTCCACAAATCAGTGTGATTATGGGACCATGTGCTGGTGGAGCGGTTTATAGTCCAGCATTAACTGATTTTGTTTTCATGGTAGAAGACACTTCTTATATGTTTGTAACTGGACCAAGTGTTGTTAAAACGGTTACACACGAAGAAGTATCGAGTGAAGATTTAGGTGGAGCAAAAGCACATGCTGAAAAATCCGGAGTTACACACTTTACGGCATCAAATGATGTAGAATGTTTGCGAAAAGTACGTGAAGTAATTACATACATGCCTCAAAACATGTTGGAATTGCCTCCAATTGCTGAAACGCGACCATTTAGCAAAGAAAAATTGAATCGCATTCAGCAAATTATGCCAGAGAATTCCAATTCTCCTTATGATATTCGTGAAGTAATCGATTGTTTGATTGATGACGAAACCTTCCGTGAAGTACAAGCTGAATTTGCACCCAATATTGTTGTTGGTTTTGCACGTCTTGATGGGCGGTCAATTGGTATCATTGCCAATCAGCCAGCTTCTATGGCAGGAGTTCTTGATATTGACTCATCCCGCAAAGGTGCTCGATTTGTCCGCTTCTGTGACGCATTTAACATTCCGCTATTAGTATTGGAAGATGTACCAGGATTTTTACCAGGAACAGATCAAGAATGGCGAGGAATTATTACCCACGGAGCAAAATTATTGTACGCATTCTCAGAAGCAACAGTTCCACGTGTCACTGTCATTACGCGCAAGGCCTATGGCGGTGCGTTCGATGTAATGAACAGTAAAAACATCGGTGCAGATATGAATTACGCTTGGCCAACAGCAGAAATTGCGGTGATGGGTGCCAAAGGTGCTGCAGAAATCATTTTCAAATCAGAAATTGCCGCCGCTGAAGACAAAGAAGGAAAATGGAAAGAAAAAGAAGCAGAATATGCCGAACTATTCGCCAATCCTTACCGTGCAGCTGAACGTGGAATCGTAGATGATGTCATTCTTCCAGAAGAAACACGTGGCAAACTAATTGCGGCATTTAAAATGCTGGAAAACAAATCTGAAACATTACCCAAAAAGAAACACGGGAATATTCCGTTGTGATCAATTGGGGTTTCATTTAATCACAACAAAACGGTACGGGATGAATCCCGTACCAACAATAATCAAACAGTTTCGCGAATATCACGAATCTGTAATTGCAAGGTCGTTTTATTATTCCACGTATTCGATTCTAAAGTAAAGGCGCAATCAAAAGCACAACCAGAAGCTACTAAATCTATCTTTTCAGGCATATTAAATCCAATTGCAGGTAAAACTATGCCACTCTCAGGATCCATTATTTCAATTTTTAGATGCGCATCTTTTAACAATCTGCTCGAACGTGCATAGACGTATCGCACACAAAAAACGGGCTTATCATTTCCAGGGCCAAAGGGTTCCATGCGTTCCAACATCTTATAAATACGTGGAATTTGAGCAACTGATTCACCAGGGATAAACAGTTGATGCAACCGAATTTCCTGATCTATGATTAATTCTTCTGTTTCTGAAAAAAGTTCTATTTGATTTTGAACAACTGTATCAAACGCATCTCGAAAGGCGGGAACGTTTTCCAAAGGCATTGTTAACCCAGCGGCATAAAAATGTCCACCAAATTGCGTCAAATGTTGCTCACAAGCCAAGAGTGCTTCATAAACATTAAAACCTAAAACGGAGCGTGCTGAACCTGTTGCAACACCCTTGCTTTCTGTTAGCACAACCGTTGGGCGATAATGCGTTTCAATTAAACGCGAAGCGACAATTCCAACCACACCTTTGTGCCAATCCGATTGAAAAACAACGGTCGATTTTCGTTGTTCAAATAATTCATCTTGTTCAATTTGTGCTAATGCTTCTTCCGTAATTTGGGCATCCAATAACCGACGATTTTTATTGTATTCATCTATTTCGATTGCAATTTCCTCCGCCAAATCAGGATCTTCTGCTAACAATAATTCCACAGATCGCAATCCGGTTTCCAATCTACCAGCAGCATTAATTCGTGGAGCAATGGTGAAAACGACATTACTCAAATTAAGTGGCAACGATTTTTGAGCTTGTTTTAATAATGCCACAATTCCTGCACGAGGTTGAGCGTTTAAAACAACTAATCCCATTTTGCACAAAATTCTGTTTTCGCCCGTCACTTCAACAATATCTGCACCAATAGCAATGGCAACTAAATCGAGGTATTGATGCAATTCTTCTACTGGATAACCAATGGATTGATAAAAAGCTTCCAACAATTTGTACCCAACTCCACAACCACATAATTCCTTGAACGGATAGGCACAATCGGGTTGTTTCGGATCCAAGACGATACAATCAGGTAAGATTTCTCCAGGTGTATGGTGATCGCATACAATTAAATCAATTCCCAATTGTTTCGCATAGTTGGCTTTTTCAATTTCCTTGATGCCACAATCCAACGCAATAATGAGTGTTGCGCCGCGCTGTTTTGCTAAATCAATTCCATGAAAAGACAGACCATAGCCTTCTTCATAACGATCTGGAATATAAAAACTAGCCGTTGTATGTTGTTTCAAGACAGAATAAACCAATGCAACAGAGGTCGTTCCATCGACATCGTAATCGCCAAAAACGAGAATAGATTCTTGGTTTTTTACTGCAAGTAGTAATCGATCAGCAGCAAATTGCATGTTTTTCATCAAAAATGGATCGTGTAATTGATCAAGAACAGGATCAAAAAATGAACGAACATCGACTTGGGTTGTAAGACCTCTTTGAGCAAGTAATGAAGCCATTAAAGGTGTAACTTTCAGCGAACTTTCAAGTTCTCGAATGTTGGACTCAGATGGTTGTTGTTTGATAAACCAGCGTTTTTGCATAAATTTCCATTTTCTAAATTAATATATGAAAAAAGTTCTTTTCGCCAGCATCTTTTTATGGACTTTCTGTTCATTTGCACAAAAAACAATCCAATTTGCTGATCCTTTACCTCCCAATTACACACTTGTAACTGCAGTGAATGCTTCCAGCTTTGGCACGTACAAAAATACCAACTCTGAAACGACTTATCTATTTGATGAAACAGGCATTTTTATCGTTTCTACCATTGTTGCCTATGTAACGCGGGAACAATTGCGCGAATCGTCTACCATTCAAGTAAGAAATGGACATTTATTTGGTATTGTAAAAGGCGATTCAACCCCTTGTGTTTTGGAAGGCGAACGCTATTATTATGGCATGCAACACAAGCAAGTTGTCGTAGGTTCTGGAAGTTTAAATCAATTAACACGCATTGATGCGAACACCTATATTGTTAATTTTTATGAAGGCTCGTATTTTGAACCGAGTCTATTTAGCTTCGAAAAAGGAACATTAAAAGTGGTTCATGGCGAATTAAATTACCAGCCTGATTTCGCTAAAATCCTTCGTGTGAATAGCATTGAGCGTTACGGATCGAAGGTTGATATTGTGAATCCAACAGCCGAACAATGGCCTTCATTGAAGGAATCACTCTTTGGTGGCGAACAGTTAAAGTACCTTAAAGAAACCGAATAGCGATTCCAAAGACTGGTTTCTTTGTGAGAATTGCTTACTTTTGTAAAAAATTGAATTATGGGAAAGTTTGGTGCTTTTGAGATTATCTTGATACTTGCGGTTGTTTTATTGCTGTTTGGAGGAAAGAAAATTCCAGAACTAATGAAAGGTTTAGGTAAAGGAATCAGAGAATTCAAAGACGCAAGCAAAGGAGAAGAGGCTTCTGCTAATTCTACAACTCCAGTAGAAGAAAAAAAATAGTCTAATTTTTTCGGATGTATAAATCGTTTTCGGAAGTTAAAAATGCACTCTCCGCAGGGAGAACTGTTGTTGATATCGTCAAGCATTACTTGGCTGAAATTGAAACACAAAAGGACTTGAATGCTTTTTTGGAAGTATTTGAATCCGATGCACTACAACAGGCTGCACTTATTGATTCCAAATTAAAAGCTGGAAACGCTGGCAAACTTGCTGGAATGGTAATAGGGTTGAAAGACAATATTTGCTATGAAGGACATCGGGTTTCTGCTGCATCCAAAATCTTAGAAAATTTCGAATCCATTTATTCTGCAACAGTTGTTGAACGTTTGTTAGCAGAAGATGCGGTTATTATTGGTCGTTTAAATTGCGATGAGTTTGCAATGGGTAGTTCCAATGAAAACTCCGCTTACGGACCAGTCAAAAACAATTTAAAATTCTCACACGTTCCAGGTGGTTCTTCTGGGGGTTCTGCTGTTGCAGTTTCCGCTGGATTGTGTACAGCAGCACTTGGTTCTGATACTGGAGGTTCTATCCGCCAGCCAGCTTCATTTACAGGAACAGTCGGTTTTAAACCAACCTATGGTCGAATCAGCAGATATGGTTTAATTGCCTATGCTTCTTCATTCGATCAAATTGGTCCATTAACGAATACGGTTGCTGATACGGCTTTGCTGTATGAAATCATGGCGGGGAAAGATTTGAAGGATAGTACTTCTTCTTCGAAAGAAGTTGAAGTTTCCACTGAATTTAGCACTCCGCAACCACAACGCATTGCTTATTTAAAAGAAGCGTTGGAAAATGAAAGCGTTGACATTGAAGTTCGTGGTTATTTGGAAAAACTGATTCAACAATTGAAAGCTGCTGGTCATACAGTAGAACCAGTTAGTTTTCCCTATTTAGAATACTTGGTTCCAACCTATTATGTGTTGACAACAGCTGAGGCTTCTTCCAATCTTTCGCGTTTTGATGGTGTACATTACGGTCATCGTAGTTCAGAAGCAAAAGGAGTGGAAGAAACGTATGTTTTATCACGTACCGAAGGATTTGGTGCAGAAGTAAAGCGTCGTATCATGGCAGGAACATTTGTCTTATCACACGGTTATTACGATGCCTATTATACGAAAGGCATGAAAGTACGTCGGGTTTTACAAGATAAAACTAAAGCTATTTTTACTGAGTATGATGTGCTTTTGTTACCAACAACACCAACAACCGCATTTGAAAGTGGCGCTGTAAATGACCCGATTCAAATGTACTTACAAGATATTTTCACGGTTCATGCCAATCTTACTGGAAATCCAGCTATTTCGCTTCCACTTGGAATGCACAGCAATGGACTCCCTTTTGGAATACAGCTCATGTCCGATTCATTTAAAGATCAACAACTGTTAAACTTCGCGAACTACTTGGTTGCGACAACCCAATAAGCCTATGCTTTTGAACAAACTACGCTCTTTCGTCATCATTATCGGATGCATCTTCTTTTCTTCTACTTCTTTCACACAAGGGTATCCACCGATAAAAGACACAATTAGCGGAACTGCGTTCATACGAATGGTTGATCAAAGTTTATCTATTTATCTTGCGGAATATGCCAACAACGGAAAAACAGATTCCATTGTAGATGCACTTGCTTATGAAGCGAGCACTGTTCCTCAATTTTCAGACGATGTTTATTGCCAACGTTTGGCAAAAATGAATGAAGTTTCTGATTTTGGATTCGAATGCAACAATGTTTCACTCACAACCATTAAGTTTTTTGCTGAAAGTCGCCGAAATTTTGCAAAAGTTGTTTTGGGCCGTTCCAAGCTTTACTTCGACTTATATGAAGAAAAACTAGCGGAATACAACTTACCATTAGAGTTAAAATACTTATCGGTTATTGAAAGTGGTTTACGTCCGCAAGTAAAATCGCGGGCTGGTGCATTGGGATTGTGGCAATTTATGTACGCTACAGGAAAACAATACGGCCTTTCAGAAAATTCGTACATCGATGAGCGAATGGATCCTGTAAAAGCGACTGATGCAGCTTGCCGTTACCTCAAAAAATTATTCAGTATTTATAACGATTGGAATTTAGCATTAGCAGCTTATAATGCTGGGCCTGGAAACGTCAATAAAGCAATCAAACGTTCAGGTGGAAAACGTACTTATTGGGAAATCAGACCGTTTTTACCAAAAGAAACACAAGGTTACGTCCCCAATTTTATTGCTGCTGCATATTTGCTAACGTATCATGCTGAACACAACATTGTGCCTGCAGAATCAAAAATTCACTTTTATCAATTGGATACAATGTGTTTAAACAGCAGTATTCACATGCAAACAATTGACAAGCTTGTTGGTTGGTCAGTCGAAGACATTCAAGCATTAAATCCTGTTTATAAAACAAGTTACATTCCACCAACATTGCCACAACAGTGTATTACTGGACCTTTAGAAAAAATTGGATTGTTGGTGAGTTTAGAAGATTCGTTGTATATCACCGAACGGTTATTGTACGGTCCTGGGAAAACAGTGACACCTGTCAATACTTACGCCAACAATACCAACAACGACCAATTGATTATTTCCAATCCTGTGATTGTGAAAGAAATTCCTAAAACGCAGGTTATAACTACAGTGAATTATACCTATCACCGAGTAAAAACGGGTGAAAGTTTAGGGAAAATTTCGGCCCAATACAGTGTTTCCATTCAAGAAATCATGGATTGGAATCAATTGAGCAGCACCCGCATCAATGTTGGTCAAATGCTCAAGATTCAATCAAAAGTAACAACTACAGTTGAAAATCCAGAATACCTTAAATCACTGGAAACACCTGCTGAATCGGATACATTGACGAAAACAACCCCTGTTGCTATTAATCAAGCTCCAAAGCCAACTCCAAAACCAGAAGTGCGTAAAAAATACTATTCTGTTCGTTCTGGAGATACATTTTCAGCGATTGCTAGCCGCCATGGTTTGACCGTTGCTCAATTAAAGAAATTGAATTCTGGTGTTAACTCAAGTCGTATTCAGCCAGGTCAAAAAATCCGCATTAAATAAGTCTATTTTGCTTATTATTTAGCATCTTGCGCGACTATATTGAGTAATTCACTCTATTATCGTCATTGAAAAACACTCCAGTCTGTGAAACAATCTCTTGCTGTTGTCATCATTACACTGAACGAAGAACGCAATATTGCGCGTTGTTTGGCATCTGTGCAATCGTTTGCGGATGAAATCATTGTATTGGATGCGTTTTCTACAGACAAAACAGTTGAGATCTGTCAATCTTTCGATGCGCGGGTTGTACAACGAACATGGGAAGGATATGCTGCATCAAAAAACCACCTCAATTCATTGGTACAAGCAGACTATATTCTCTCATTAGATGCCGATGAAGCATTGAGTTCCGAACTCATTTCGGAAGTTCAAGAAGCAAAAAAAATGGGCTTTAATGGAACATACAATGTCAACCGATTGACCAATTATTGTGGTAAATGGATTCACCATAGCGGTTGGTTTCCAGATATTAAACCGCGTTTGTTCCCAAAAGAGGGTTCCTATTGGTCAGGCGAATATGTTCATGAAGAACTCATTACTCCTACAAAAGAAACGCACACTTTTAAGGGTGTATTGGAACATTATTCTTATTATTCCTTTGTTGATCACCGTCAACGAGCAGATAAATACTCTTTATTAACGGCAAAGAAATTTTTTGTTGCTGGTAAAAAAGTTGGACCATTAAAACCTTATTTGAGTGCGATAGGGCGATTTATAACCATGTACTTCCTTAAAAAGGGATTTTTAGACGGGTGGATGGGTTTTAAAATTGCTCAAATTAGCGCACTCTCAAACATATTGAAATACAAAGAACTGATTCGATTACGCCGTGAGAACAACCATTGATTGCACCGATAAACGTATTGTTATTAGCCGTACTGATAGTATTGGCGATGTATTGCTTACATTACCACTAGTAGCTTGGTTAAAGACCACCTATCCGAGTTGTCACATTACCTTTTTGTGTCGGAACTACACTGCTCCTATTGTTCAATGTTATGAAGGTGTCGATGCAATTATCACGCTTGATACAATCGAAGCATTGCCACTCCAATTGCGTGTTGGGTTTATTGTTGAACAGCAATTTGATACCGTGATTCACGTATTTCCTCGAAAAGAAATCGCTGCATTATTTAAAAAGGCTAAAGTTCCAAACCGTATTGGTACATCACACAGAGGTTTTCATTTACTTACGTGTACCATTCGACCAAGTTTTTCCAGAAGACGCTCCAATGCGCACGAAGCACAATTGAATTTTGAATTACTGCGGCCTCTAGGCGTTGAAAAAATACCCTATTTTGATCAATTAAATACTTGGACAAAACGGCTGGTTATTCCGGAAGCACCCTTACCTCAAAACATAGCACAAGCACTAAACACAAGCAATAAAACGGTTGTTTTACATCCAAAATCACAAGGAAGTGCGCGAGAATGGCCTATTGAAAACTACCTAGAACTTGCCATTCAATTGGTTGCTGAAAATTGGACCGTATTTTTCACTGGAACAGAAAACGAAGGCGTTTTGTTTAGAAAACTAATTCCGACTAACAATCAAATCATTGACACAACTGGAAAATTGACCATTGAACAGTTGTTAGTTCTCCTAGCAAAAACAGATGCATTGGTTGCTTGCAGTACTGGACCGTTGCACATTTCAGGCTTTTTAGGCAAACGCGCTATTGGATTATTTTCACCTAAAATTCCGATTCATCCGGGAAGGTGGAAAGCTTTGGGAGCACAGTCCATTGCCTTGGTGTATGCGATTGATTGTAAAACATGCAAAGCAAAAAAACCGTGTGATTGTATCGAACGAATTGCTGTCTCTACCGTACTCAATCATTTGACCGAATAAGATGTGAAACAACTGCTCCGACATAGTGCTGAACTCCTGCTTTTTTCCAATAGTTGGGTAGCATTGACCGTTGGAATACTTGTTACAGGAGTGGCGCATTATTACCACCTTGAACAACATTGGATCTATGGTGCTTTCGCGTTATTTGGGACCTTTACGACCTACA
>JAYSRF010000171.1:0-29406 GCA_043721195.1 Fluviicola sp.
AAATAAACAGCAACCCACTATAACAATTGAAAAAAAACATAACTTTGATCAATTAACATTAAGCAAATTGCACTTATAACAATTATTCCTCTTTAATTATTCTAATGAAAAACCTCCTTGTCTATCCATTTATTTTCTTCGTTTTCGATTCTGTCTCGCAAGATTTATTGAATTATGATTGGGAGCCAAACCCTGCTCGATATGTAGCAACCAGAGAGGATTCCCTTAGCGATGCGATTGTTATTTTTGAAAAACATGATTTAAATTATACTTACCAAGGAATAGAGTTAAGATGCGCAGAAATTTTCCATGTTAAAAAATACATTTCTACTGATACTGGAATTGAAAACAACAACAAAATTTATTTTAACACCAACAAGGAAAACTTAAAGACACTCAAATGTAGGGTTATAAGCCCCACGGGAAAAGTAACAGAACTTTCAAAGAATGAAATAATAGAATCACTCGACGAACATAGAGATGTTGAGTACCGATATTTTGCAGTTTCGGGACTCGAAAAAGGCTGTATTCTCGAATACTTTTATATATTTTCAAATTTCTCAGATTACCAAAATTACATTGTTATTAATGGAATTGAGAAAAAAAAACAGGTGGAGATTCATGTGAAATGCAGCAATCTGTTTGCTCTAGATTTTTACAATAAAGATATTGAATATCAAAAGAACGACTCGATTTCAGCTGATTTAAGAGAATACTGGGCTAGTTATAGAGATATAGAAAAAATGGTTTTTGAAAAATTCGCACCAAATCATGAACTTAAAAAGATAACTTATTACAATCTCGCTAATCCCAACTATCTTAAAAGTCAATATGAGGGATTCGTAGTCAATTACATGACTAGTCTCGTCTATTACAATCCTGCTTTTTTTAAAAAATATGGTTGTAATAATCCTAAATCTGTCTGTAAAGAATGTGCTCTCATTACCGAATGTGATACTACTGAACTTCAAAAGACACATGTGATCGAGCACTATCTAAAAAACTGTTTTACTCTTGAAAAAGAAAAAAAACAAGGAGAAGATATGTACAAAACTAAACGAATTACATTAGATGAATCACTTAGTTCTATGAAATGGGCTCTTCGTAGTAATCAAATTCCCTTTGAAGTGGTTTATACTTGCCCAATTAATAACCATTATTTTCCGACAGAATTTAGTAGCAAATTCTTTATTCAGGATGTTTTTCTTTATCTCCCACAATCCAATGTATATTTTACTCCGCAATTAAATCATAGTATTGGAGCTATTCCTGCCGAATTTGTTGGGAATAATGGTTTTTTCTTGTCAGACACTCTTGACAAGAAACATCCGAAAAGATATGATTATAGAACAAAATCGAAAGCGTTACCTATTCCAACAATGGACTATAGTACGGATGAACTTTTGATCAATGTCAACCTAATGGATATCTCACAAATTCCTATATTAAATTTAACCCGAAATATCTCTGGCTATTTAAATGATCCATATCAAAAACGTTTCAATTTACTAAATGAAGAGGAAATAGAAAAAAGAAGATTGGGATTTATCACGGATCTTCTAGGAACAGCTATAGAAGTCAAAAGTTTGGAGTTATACAATGATACGATTAGGGGATATGAAAATTTACCTATCACAATCAATGCGACTGTCTTAATGCCAAATTTAGTCACTAAAGTTGGAGAATCATTTATTGTGAGCGTTGGATCATTGATAGGTGAACAGAATAATTTATATAACGAACAGCCTTCTGAACGAATAAACTCAGTTAAATTACCCTATTTACACCAATTCAACAGAACAATAGTAGTAGACATTCCCGAAGGTTATAAAGTAACCAACACAGAAGCTTTGAACATAAAAATCACACCAGACTCGATGAATAATTCGATTGGATTCGAATCTAAGCATGAATTAAAGGGATATCAACTGACCATAACAATACATGAATGGTACAACCAGCTTACTTATCCAAAAGAACAATATTCATATTTAGTAGATACAATGAATGCTGCTGCTGACTTCAACTCAATTAATATTTTACTTGTAAAGCTATGACTTATTGATAAACAAATGAGCAATTTCACTCCTCTTCCGTCACCCAGCGTTCCACCCGTTTTACACCATCAACCAATTCAAACTTGCGCATTAATTGCTCCAAATGCTCGGTATCGTAGACTAGCAATTTGATTTTTCCTTCAAACAATCCGTCAATGGTTTCAAACGATATGGATCGCATATTGACATTGTGTTCCTTGGAAATAACTTCCGTGATTTTATTCACGATCCCCACATCATCAATTCCAATCAAACGAATGGCTGCAACTCGCTCTACTAAATCTTGACTTCTCCAACGCGCTTTCACACATCGGTACGCCATTTTTGATTGTAAATGTTCTGCGTTCGGACAGTTATTGCGGTGTATTTTAATTCCTTCTGAAATGGTGATGAACCCAAAAACCTTATCTCCTGGAATTGGATTGCAGCAACGCGCCATTTGATATTGGATATTTTTAAAATCTTCTCCAATGATGATGGTATCGTCCTTTTTATTGATTTTCGGATAGACATCTAGTTCATGCTTGTCTTTATTGACATTACTGATTTTCTTTTCCAGTTGAAGCATCCCATGAACGTTTTCTATTTCACGGAGTTTTGATAAATCAATCTTTCCCTTGGCAATTCGAAAATACAACTCAGTCGCGGAATGAAAGCCATAAAAGCGTTCCAATACAGTAATGTTTTCAGATGTAAATCGAATGTTGTGCTGTTTGAATTTACGCTCGAG
The DNA here is from genome assembly GCA_043721195.1 of Fluviicola sp. Taxonomy (GTDB): domain Bacteria; phylum Bacteroidota; class Bacteroidia; order Flavobacteriales_D; family Crocinitomicaceae; genus Fluviicola. The sequence goes on from JAYSRF010000171.1 coordinate 2,788, forward strand.
GATTTCCTTACCATCTTGCGCAATTATTTTACGCTCATCATTGAGTGCTGATTTGATCTTATTTCTTGCTCTTGCTGAACCTACAATTCTGAGCCATTCGTCGTTTGGTTTTTGCTTAGCGGAAGTGATAATTTCAACTTGATCGCCATTTTGCAATTGATAACTCAACGGAACCAATCGGTTATTCACTTTGGCGCCTATACATTTATTCCCAATATCGCTGTGAATATCGTAGGCGAAATCGAGTATCGTTGCTCCAATTGGCAGCACACGTAATTCCCCTTTTGGTGTAAAAACATATATTTCTTCGTGGAACAAATTCATTTTAAATTCATCCACAAAATCCATTGCATTGACAGCGGGATTCTCCATTAAATCACGGATTTCCGCAATCCATCTGTCTAATTTTGAATCTTCTTTTGCATTTTCTTTGTATCGGTAATGTGCCGCTAATCCTTTTTCTGCGATTTCATCCATTCTCGATGTGCGGATTTGTACTTCCACCCATTTTCCTTGAGGCGACATCACAGTTGTATGCAATGACTCATACCCATTGGCTCTAGGAGTAGAAATCCAATCACGCAGACGATCTGGACTCGGTTGGTAAAAATCAGTTACGATAGAATAAACACGCCAGCAATCTGCTTTCTCCATATCAACTGCAGAATCCAAAATAATCCGAATCGCAAACAAATCAAAAATCTCTTCAAACGGAAGGTCTTTCGATTGCATTTTACGCCAAATAGACGAAATGGATTTGGTGCGTGCTTTGATTTCAAATTTATATCCTTCTTTTGCCAAAGCTTCTCGCACTGGATGTACAAACCGACGAATAAATCGGTTCCGGACATCTTTGGTCGATTTCAAGTTGTTCTGAATCATGCTGTACACCTCCGATTCTGTGTACATCATTGCCAAATCTTCCAGTTCGGTTTTAATGGAATACAATCCCAAACGATGTGCCAATGGTGCATATAAAAACTTGGTTTCGGAAGCGATTTTCAGTTGTTGCTCTGGTCGCATACTTTGCAACGTTCGCATATTGTGCAAACGATCTGCTAATTTGATTAAAACAACACGTAAATCATCCGAAATGGTCAATAACATTTTACGGAAATTCTCTGCTTGAATGGATGCATTCTCATCAAACACTTCGGGAATTTTGGTCAACCCGTCAATGATTTGCCTCACTTTCACCCCAAATAAATCCTCAACATCTTCAAGCGAAATATGAGTGTCTTCCACTGTATCATGCAATAATGCACAGGCAATTGCTGTTGCACCCAAGCCCATTTCTTCAGCACAGATTCGTGCTACAGCTATTGGATGATAGATATATGGTTCGCCTGATTTCCGACGCATTTCCTTGTGCGCATCAACGGCCACATCAAATGCCTTGCGGATCAAATTGGTATCTTGACGTGTCCGATTTTTAGTCGCACGCAATAATCCTTTAAAAGCAGATAGAATCTCTTTTCGCTCTTGTTCTAAATCGATTTGCATTTCCATAGATTCCCGTAGAAATTCTTAGTTATTGATTACAAAGATAAATTGAATCAATTGCTTCTGAAAAAAAGTTTCAAGAAGTGTTAACAATAAGAAGTGGAGGAAAGATGAAAAAACAAAAATTTCTCATTACATCATCAATAATCCAAAAAACCACAAAAGAAAAAAAGGCAGTCTAACTGAATAAACTGCCTTCGATAATATAATGTAATTAGTTAATCAATTGCTGGCAAAACTTTTCCTGAAACTTCTCCGAAACCAATTCGCACACCATCTTTTGAAGAAAACCCACGCATGATCACATTGTCGCCATCTTGAATAAATTTTCGTTCTGTTCCATCATTCAATGACAATGGCTTTGTGCCTCTCCATGATAATTCCATCATTGAACCGTACGAATCGGGAGTTGGACCAGAAATGGTTCCTGAACCCATCAAATCACCAGATCGAACGTTGCATCCATTTACTGTGTGGTGTGCTAATTGCTGCACCATGTTCCAATACATGAATTTGAAGTTTGATGAACAAACCTTCGTTTCTGTAGCATTTTCAGGTTGTATATAAACTTCCAATTGAATATCATACGATTTTTCTCCGCTGTATTCCAAGTAAGAAAGCACTTCAGGATCTTGAACTGGACCAGCAATTTTATACGGCTCCAATGCATCCAAAGTAACAATCCATGGAGAAATAGATGACGCAAAGTTTTTTGCCAAAAACGGTCCAAGTGGAATGTACTCCCAAGCTTGCATATCACGAGCTGACCAATCATTAAACAAACACATTCCAAAAATAAAGTCTTCTGCTTCTTCGGTAGAAATTCGTTCTCCCATTGGTTTTCCATCAAAAGTAATAAACGCCATTTCCAACTCGAAATCAAGGTTTCGCGAAGCAGCATAAATGGGTGGTTCTTCTGGATTTGGTTTGATTTGACCTTTTGGACGACGAACGGGTTCTCCAGAAATAACGATTGAGCTCGAACGACCGTGGTAACCAACTGGTAGCCATAACCAATTTGGCATCAAGGCGTTTTCAGCACCTCTTAGCATAATCCCAACGTTTGTCGCATGTTCACGGCTTGAATAAAAATCAGTATAATCGCCAATTTGAACGGGCATGCACATAATCACTTGCTCCATTGCAATTAATACTTGTTGCGAATGGTGTTCGTTTTTCTGAAGGTCGATATAATTGATGTCAAACAATTTAGAAATCCGGTTTCGTAAATCGCGCACAGCTTTTTTACCACGCCGCATCATTGGATTCAAACTGTCCGTATCGAAATCAGCTAGTTCAAACGGCATATTCTCCATATACCCCAAGACAAACAAGGTTTTTAAATCAACAGCAAAGTCACCAATTCGCGTAGCAACACGAGGTGTTAATTGATTTGTTTTGACAATTCCAAACGGAAGGTTCTGAATGGGAAAGTCTGAATTAGCGGGAACTTCCACCCACGATTTTAATGTAGGATTATTTGCTGCAATTGTGCTCATTTGTTGCTTTTCTAAAATAGAATACAAAGATACAATTTCAAGAGAAAGACACTCCTTCTCGTCTCATTTATTGCCAATCAAAGTCAAATCTACTTGTTCAACTAGAGCGTCCACCCAAAGTTGATACATTTTCCCTGAAGGATGTAAACCATCGTGAGCGACCAATCCAGTGTTTGTTAACCCATTTCTGGAAATTCCAGTAATATCAACATAATTGACTTCCAACGAATCAGTAATTTGTTTATTGATTGCATTAAATGCATCGATGCGCTTAGAAATGGCTATTTGACGTGATTTTCCATAAGGAGTACACCCATAATCTGGTATGGAAAGCACAACAACTTTCTCTTTTTTATTTCCCGCAAATTGAATAGCCTGATTGAGTAATTGTGTAAACTCCACCCGATATTCTTGCTCACTCAACTGTTGGAATTCGTTGTTTACTCCAATCAGCAAGGTAACTAAATCGTATGTTTTCTCATTAATTTCAGCTTCCTGAATCCCTTGTTTTAAATCGTTGGTTGTCCATCCAGTTTGTGCAATGATTGTAGGACTTGAGACTAAAACACCTTCTTTTCGGAGTGCTTGAACCAATAAATTCGGATACCGATCTGTTTCGCTCACACTTTCACCAATCGTGTAAGAATCACCCAATGCGAGATACGTCAATTGTTTTGAATCGTCCAGTTCGCTACTTTGAGTGGCATTACATCCAAAAAAAAGTGCGCTCCAACCGAGTAAACTGCTCATGATTATTGTCTTCATGGGATAAATACGCATTAGGATAAAAGTTGGATCTTTTAGAAAGCAGAATGTTACGATTCGCTATTTTGTAAATTTTGCGTCTCATAATTCTTAGCATCATTGAACCAAAAATTCAAAATCTGGCCTACTCCAGCAGTCAAAACATCGAGAAGAATTTTCTCCTTGTTTCATATTCATGGTATCACTGACTTCACCTATTAACCTTAGTTCGATTATAAATTTCATCCAAATCTTCCTTTTACGGCTAAGATCAATAAATCAGTTGTCAGTGTTCCATCATGAGCTGGATAAGTCTTTCTATTTACTTCAATTGTGTTGAACCCGTTATCTTCCAATGTTTTGAGTAAATAATCCGCTTGATGAAAATACATAAACAATTGTCCATCACCTGTACTCGATTGTTTCCATGCGGATTTGCTGTAATCATCTTCCATCGTACTGATATAGAGCACGCCAGTTGAATTTAGAATACCTGAAGCATCACTAATAAATTGAATTGCTTCTTCTTTGGAAAGATAGGGTAAACAAAACCCACAAAGGATCGCATCAAATTTCCTTCCAAGTTGATTGATTTCTCTGCAATCCACTAATTGAACGGTGGCTGTTGGATTATTTTTTTTCGCCAATTCAAGCATTTTTGGCGCTAAATCGGTTGCTAACACCTGAAAATCGGGGCGTTTTTCTAGGATATACTTAGTGATATTACCTGGTCCGCACGCAAGTTCTAAAACAGCTGCACCTTTTACAACTACACGTTCACAAAACAAATCAAAGGAATCGCTATAAAGACTCACATCCATGAATCGTTCTTGGTAATGATTGGCCAATCGATCAAATAAATCGACAGCCATGCTGTTTAAATCCAAATTATCGGAGTCCATTCGTGTGTTTTCAAAAACCAAAGAAACAAAAAAAAGGAAGCATTTCTACTTCCTTTTCACTCAATCATTTATGTTTACCATTTAAATAATGGACGACCATTCATCATGGTATTCACTTCTTTTCGAACTGCTTCAATGATTGCTTCATCAGTGATATTCATCAAAACGCGATCAATTATTGCTACAATAGTTGGGATTTCGTCATCATTCACCCCACGTGAAGTGATTGCTGAAGTTCCAACGCGAATTCCAGATGTAATAAAGGGTGATTCAGTATCAAAAGGAATCCTGTTTTTATTCACGGTAATATCGGCTTTCACCAATGTATTTTCCGCATCTTTTCCATTCACACCTTTGGAACGCAAATCAATCAATATACTGTGATTTTCGGTTGAAATTTTCAAGAACATACTAACCTGAATTCGATTATTCCAACATAAAAGCATTTAACTAAAGATCATTCCGTATAAATACCCCGAAATAATTTAGCGTATTTATACTAATGCAATTGTAAACTGCTTCACGTAGGTTTACCAATACCATATTCATTTATAATAACACACTAAAAAAACACCGATTATGAATTCAATTACTAAAGTTGGGGGAACTACCTCTGACACACCGGTTCAGGCCGTGTTCAACAATGCTATTGTCCTTGCGTGGACTGAAACAAGTAGCAAGAAATTAAAACTAATTACATTCTCCAATCAAAGTCAAACCTGGGACGCAAGTACTATCGTTGATACGGGAAAAACCTCCAATGTAAGTCCAGCCATTTGTGTCTTCAACGGAAAACTCTACATGGCGTATGCAGACACAGCAAATGCCATTTACGTGATGTCTTCCGCAGACGGAAAAACATGGTCTGCACCAGCGAATACAGGTGGTAACACCAAAGCTGGCCCCACAATGTGTTCTTTTCAGGGAAAACTATACTTGGCATGGAACGGTCAAAACACCAACAATGTAAAAGTAAAATCATCTTCTGACGGAACTACTTGGAGTGATTTCACCGACACAGGACGAAACACACCTTACGCACCTTCAATTTGCACATTCAACAACAACCTGTTTATCACCTGGACAGGAATTAACACCAATAAAGTGAAGATCATCTCCTCACCTAACGGAACAAGTTGGACTGATTTTATTGAAACCGGACAGACCAGCAAATCGAACCCTTCCATTGCAATGACCAACAACTTGTTGATGATCGGATTTAAAGCCGAAAGCAGTGACAACCTCATTTACATCACGTCAACTGATGGAAAAAAATGGACCAATAACACCAAAGCAAATGTCACCTCCAAACATGGACCTTCTATTGCTTTTAGTTATGGAAAGATGAGTTGGGCTTATGTTGACGGATCAAACCAAATTATGTTTGGAAATACCGGGCCGATTGAAGTTGGGGCTAACAAAAGAGTACTCTTGTATAAAGACAGTAATGGATCAAAAGTTAACTTCAAAATGTACTACGATTATCAGATGAACAATGCAATTCTCATTCATCCAGATACCGGATCAGTTAAATTTAATGTACAGGCAAAAGATTTCAGACGAGGGGTAGATCCTGATTTGGCTCATTGCAATGACGGAACATCATGTAATCTGGATTCAGTTTCTTCACCTTCTGCTGAAGGCTCATCCATTCCAATTAACGCTAACGATTTACCTCGGTATACAGGTGACAATATTAGCAATGTATGTGGATGGAGCTGCAGTGTTTCCGGAGGAAATCATTCGAGATTGGTTCGAACAACAACTCTTCCTGCAATGTCAATTGATTCCAGTAACAACCAATTCCCGAATATCCCTTGTAGTTTAATCGGTTATGCTTTTGATAATAAATCATCAAACACCGAACGAAATTCCAGCCAAATGGGGCTGGGATACCCCGGCAACATACTATCGGCTTTTCTGAATCAAAGTGATTACAAAACGTTTCACATAGCAATTGACGATGTTACGACGACAACTGCGGATCAAAGTGTTGGTTATTGGGGAATGGATCTTACAACTACAGGAGAAACAGTTTTGCTCCAAAACGTACCATTCTATATAGATGAAGCAACACCGGATCTGAAACCGGGGACACGTCAGCTTAAAATAGGTATTTCGGCTACCGGCAATGCAGATTTGCAATTCGCTAATTTTGACACAGGAACTGCCGATTCTTACCGAGTGACGGGTGACTTACTCAATCAGATCGCAGCCTACTTTACTGATCTGGCCAAAAAGAAAGGTGATACTGCGTCAGAGCAACTCATTCAAACATGGAGTACAACACCTGATTCATATTTGACAGTAAAAACAAGTTTGCTAATGGAAAACGGAGACTATATTTCGCTGCCTTTTCAGTTCGAGAAAGCATCGACAAGTCCTCTGTTTACGAAGGAATACTACGTTAAATCTTCGAAAAGTATGAATAATGATGAAACTACCCTATACTTTTTAAACGCTAAAAAAAACACGTTTGGGCTTCCTTTCTATAAATCAAGAGAAACCGTTTATACCGACAGTAGTCCTTTCACTGCAAGTATTTATGTTTTCAAAAAATAACACATAAACCAATCTTGTAAATCAAAAAAGCCGTCAACTTTGAGTTGACGGCTTTTGTATTGAACAAACAGTTATGTTTACCATTTAAATAACGGTCGACCATTCATCATCGTATTCACTTCTTTTCGAACTGCTTCAATGGTTGCTTCATCAGTGATATTCATCAAAACGCGATCAATCATTGCAACAATCGTTGGGATTTCGTCATCATTTACACCTCGTGAGGTGATTGCTGAAGTTCCAACGCGAATTCCAGATGTAATAAAGGGTGATTCAGTATCAAAAGGAACCATGTTTTTATTCACGGTAATATCGGCTTTCACCAATGTGTTTTCTGCATCTTTTCCATTCACACCTTTGGAACGCAAATCAATCAACATGCTGTGATTATCGGTTCCTCCAGAAATAATGGTATAGCCCAATCGTGTGAATTCAGTAGCCATAACAGCAGCGTTTTTCTTTACTTGCGCCATGTATGTTTTGTAATTATCGCTCAACGCTTCGCCAAAGGCAACTGCTTTAGCTGCAATAACATGCTCTAACGGACCTCCTTGAATTCCAGGGAAAACTGCCGCATCTAACAGAGCAGCCATTGATTTCGGGTTTCCATTGTTCCATTTTAATCCAAACGGATTATCAAAATTATTACGCATCATGATGACACCGCCACGTGGGCCACGCAATGTTTTGTGCGTTGTAGTTGTTACAATATGACAATGATCCAACGGATCTGACAACAAACCAGCGGCAATCAAACCAGCAGGATGAGAAATATCTGCAAGAATCAAAGCTCCAATTTGATCTGCTACTTTGCGAATTCGCGCATAATCCCAATCACGAGAGTAAGCAGAAGCACCGCAAATAATCATTTTTGGGCGCTCACGCAATGCAACTTCCTCCAACATATCGTAATCGACCAATCCTGTTTCGCGGTTAACACCATAAAAAAATGGCTGGTATAATTTTCCAGAGAAATTAACCGAAGAACCATGAGTCAAGTGACCACCGTGGGATAGATCGAATCCTAAAATTTTATCACCAGGATTTAAACACGCTAAGAAAACGGCTGCATTGGCTTGTGCACCAGAATGTGGTTGCACATTTGCCCACGTTGCACAAAACAGTTTACACAAACGGTCGATTGCCAATTGCTCAACTTTATCAACCACTTCGCATCCACCGTAATAACGTTTTCCGGGAAGACCCTCAGCGTATTTATTGGTCAATACTGAACCCATTGCCTCCATTACTTCATCACTTACAAAGTTTTCAGAAGCAATAAGCTCGATTCCATGTTCTTGGCGCTGTCTTTCGTCAGCAATTAAGTCGAAAATTTCCTGATCGCGTTTCATATTCTAATCGTTCGAATGACACCTTTTTAGTGAATGTCATTCTGTTATTATTGTGTTTATTAGTATTCTAAAGTGCTATTTCGCATAATTAATTTCATAAATCTTCTTCAACCCTGCTATCAGAGTTGTATCAGGTTTATAACCCGTTATTTCCATTAATTTATGTGAACTTCCTACTCGGCGTTCTACTTCATAATCATAGCGTTTTTTAGGCGCCTCTAAAAAATTAATCGCTGAAGTTGAACCTGTGATTTCTTTGATTTGATTCGCTAATTCATCGATGCACCATTCAGCTTCATTGGCGATATTGACAATATGTGAACCTTTTACATTCATCAATCGAATACATGCTTCAACAGTATCATCAATATAGGTGAAGTCACGTGTTTGTTTTCCTGAGCCAAAAACGGTTAGTGGCTCGTTAGCAATTGCTTGTTCGAAAAAACGAGGAACAACCATGCGATTATCTTGGTTGTAACCATAAACATTAAAGAAGCGCAATGAAACTACATTGATTCCTTTTTCTTCATGGTGTGATGCTAAATAAATTTCATTGTAGCGTTTTGCCATTGCATAAGAAGTGCGCGGGTCAACTAAAATTTCTTCTGTCAATACATTTTCAAATGCCGAATGACCATAAATACCACTTGTGGATGCATACATGATTTTCTTCACATTGTTTGCTAGAGCTGCCATTACTACATTCCGAGTACCAATGACTTCAACATCCATTGTTTCAACTGGATTATCAGCAACTATATCTACACCCAAAACTGCTGCGAAATGGAAAATCATATCACAACCAACGGTAGATTTATTGATTAAATCAGCATCACGAACATCACCACGTATGAAGGTGATTCGCTCAAAAACGTCTTTTGCTAGTTTATTTCCTCTCAGCAAGTTGTCAAGCACAATCACATCATGTCCGTCTTCTACCAAGCGTTTGGTAAGATTACTTCCAATAAATCCTGCACCTCCTGTTATTAGTATTCGCATCGTAGTTGTTTTCAGTGGCAAATATAACTTTTCACAAGCGTTTGATACTATAAATCGGATGAGAAAGTTGATTATCTGTCCTACGTACAATCCCTCTATCCGTAAAATCATCCAATCGTACCCAACCACTTGCATGAATGATCGTATGTTGATCAAGTATTAATCCTACATGATTCACTTTTCCATCTTTATTTTGAAAAAAAGCCAAATCACCCGTTTGATGTTCACCAAAAACAATTTCCATTCCAAGTTCAGCTTGTTGAGAAGCATCACGAGGTAGGTTGATATCAAAAAAGCGATGAACGGATTGCATCAAACCTGAACAGTCGATTCCAAAAGGCGTTTTTCCTCCCCACAAATAAGGCGTATTCTCATATCTCAAGGCTAATTCGCTTACCGTTTTAGGTTCTTCTGTTCGTTCGTCAACTAATTCAAACTGATCTTGTCCGATGGAAAATGAAGTGGAAACAATCGGAATAAAAGCTCCTCGCGTTATCAATTGATTGCCCCATGGTGTTTTTAATTGTCGCACTAATGCCGTTTCAATAGTAAGACCATCGAGCCAACGTTTTACTTCTTTTTGACTTAATAAATGAACTTGCTTACCATCAATCCAGCCTTCATAATTATCATAATACGTGCGAATGGAGAGCCATTGTTGATCTCTTCCAGTGACTTCAATGAGTTCACCAAAAAGCAATTGGGTAACCATTTCAGCTCTATCAGAAGCACTCGCACGAACAGGAGAAACACTCACTTTACAATATGCAAAACCTTCCATTATTTTTTGGGAAATTGGGGTGATTTCATTAAATTAAGTGCTTGTTGAAAATGTCGTTCATTGTGATAACCAACAAAAAGCAATGCATCTCCTAGTCTCAATCGGATGATTTTAGAAATCGAAATAGGGACTTTCACTTTGCGAATATTTACATGAGCCGCTTTATCAAGAATCTCCAACAATTCTCGTTGTCCATTTAAAAGTGTTACAACATCATTTCCATTAACGAGGCTTGGTGTTGCTGTTGGATTATACAATTTAGGCGCATTGAACTTACGTTTGACATTTTTTGCATTTCCTAACTTCATTGAAACCCAAGCAGAACGGCCGAGTGGTGAAGAAACAAAATTCTCTCTTGGTTCTCTAAAACGCGTTTTCTCCATTCTACGAAGAAAGGCTTTATGATAAAAAACAGCATATTCATTCAAGTGCGCAGCAATTTCCAACAAATTCCAAGTTGCTTCAGTTGGTTTCCAGCGTAATTGCTGATCACTCAACCCGCTCATTTTCTGTTTTACAATCAGAATGTTGCGTTCTGTTATCGATCTGACTTCATTGAATACCCAATTGGTTGTCATACGCATCGTGTTTTTGGTAATCAAAGATAGTCCAGTGAGTCGTTTTTCCAAAAGTTATCGATGCAAAAAGCAACCTTTTTAAACAATTCGCTATCTTTCCAATATGAAAGCATTGTTTTCGATCGTATTTAGTTTGATTTGTCTAGGTGGTTTTTCTCAAGAAATTGAGCACAAACACTCTTTATTTCATTCTATGACTGAAAATAAAGGTCAATGGGCAGAACAAGTACTCTTTCAATCGCGCTCTCAAAAACACACAATTTGGGTGCAACAACATGGATTTCTATTCGATATTCGTGATTATTCAAACTTACAAAAAGCCCATGTAAATCCCGCAAGTGGAATTGAGTCAATCGATTACCAACAAACCATTGTAGCTGCTCACTTTGTGGGATCGAACGATGTCACAACGATTAAAAAATCACAGCCCAGCGATCATTATTATAATTATTTCATTGGTGATGATCAAACGAAATGGGTTGGGGCTGCCTATAGTTATCATGAAGCACTATTAGAAGATTTTTATCCAAATGTGGATTTGAAAATTTTTGACGATGAAACACGCTTCAAATACGAATTATGGTGCAAACCGAATAGCGACATCTCGGGAATTGCAATCGATTACAAAGGGGCTGAAAAATTGCGTGTTGATGAAAAAGGAAACCTCATCATCACAACTCCACTTGGCGATATGATTGAACAAGCACCTATCGCTTACCAAATTTACAATGGAAAAATCAGTGAAGTCAACTGTGCTTTTCGTTTGGTTGGAAATCGTGTGTATTTTGATTTAGGCAAGTACAATAAATCAGCTATTTTGGTCATTGATCCAACATTGGTTTTTGCTACCTATTGCGGATCAGTTACGGATAATTTTGGGATGACAGCCACTTTTGGATATGACGCAACAGCTTATTCAGCGGGAACAATTTATGGAAATGCCTACCCAACTCCAGATCCCAATGGATATGATGTAACGTCAAATTTTACGGTCACCAATGTTGCCAATTCTGTTACAACAGACGCTTTTCTTTCGAAATATTCCCCAGATGGCAGCACTATGCTTTGGACAACTTTCATTGGAGGTGGTGACAATACACAAGGAACGGAAACTGCACACAGTCTTATTTGCGATAAACTGAATAACGTATACATGTATGGTGTTACTTCAAGTACAGATTTCCCTATTGTAAATGGCTATCAAACCACTCATGGTGGTGGTACTCCGCTTTCAGTTAATTTTAATGGATCCAATTTCGGAACTACTGGAACGGATATCTACATTGCTAAGTTTAGTGCAAACGGCCAAACGTTAATGGGATCAACCTACATGGGCGGAACCTTAAACGATGGCGTGAATTTTAAAATTTCATCGGGTAATTATTCAAGTGTTGCTGCATACGATTCATTGACCACCAATTACGGCGATCAGTTTAGAGGGGAAATCATGATCGATTCGGTTGGAAATTGTATCGTCGCTTCTTGTTCGAGATCAACCGATTTCCCAGTTTTAAATGCGTTTCAACCAAACAACAGCGGTCAGCAGGACGGTGTAATATTTAAACTGAGTTCTGATTTATCAACCCTTCAGTGGTCGAGCTATTTTGGTGGCACGAATAACGACGCTTGTTATTCTGTGAAAATAGATTCATCTTATAACATTGTTTTTGCTGGTGGTACGAGTAGTCTTAATCTACCTGGAACCTCTGGATCTGTGAACCCTGCATATTTAGGTGGTAAAACGGATGGTTTTGTCGGAAAACTAACTCCAAATGGACAAACCTTAGTGCGTTCATCCTATATTGGATCTTCTCAATATGATCAGGCATTTTTTGTTGAAATTGATCGATTAGACAATGTATTTCTTTTGGGACAATCTGTTGGAGGAACATTTCCAATCATCAATGCAACGGGATACCCAAACAGTAGTCAGTTCATTGCAAAATTAACACCCGATTTAGCGACAATTCAAAATTCCACCATTTTTGGGAATGGAAATGGAACAATCAATATCTCACCTTCGGCATTTTTGGTTGATATTTGCGGAAATATGTACATTTCAGGTTGGGGAGCCAATTTATTACAGAACACTCCTTTGAGTGGAATGCCAATTTCACCAGATGCTTTTCAATCAACTGCACCCAATGGTTTCGATTTTTATTTAGCCGTTTTTGATCGTGATTTTGATGGTTTATTATATGGTTCTTACCTAGGAGGTGGAAGTGCACGAGAACACGTGGATGGTGGTACTTCTCGTTTTGATAAAAATGGTGTTGTTTACCAATCTGTATGTGGTGGTTGCGGTGGAAACAGTGATTTCCCTACCACTTCTGGAGCATGGTCGAACAATAACTTAAGTACTAACTGCAATAACCTTGTTTTTAAATTTGATTTTGACCTCATCCCTAAAGCGGAGTTCATTACTTCAGATTTATTGGGCTGTGCAGACTATACTGTTACCTTGCAAAATACGAGTCCACCTTCGGATAGCTATCTGTGGGATTTTGGTGATGGTACGACTTCTTCAACAATCTACAATCCGACCATTACCTATACAACGCCAGGAACATACAATGTGACTTTAACCGTAACGGATAGTGTTTGTTTACTAACTGACACAGCAGAAATCACAATTGTTGTAACACCCGAATTACAATTGCAGGTTTCAAATGATACCATTATGTGTTCTTCGATTCCGTTGAACTTAATTGCCAATTCGTTTGGAACAGCTGATACCTTTATTTGGTCAAGTTCCAATCAATTTTTGGACACGTTAAACAATCCGATTACAGATTCTACTTTAGCGATTACGCCAACTGGAACTACGACCTATTATGTTCAAGTTTCCAATGCTGGATGTAGTCTCATAGATAGTGTGCAAGTGTTCTTTGTCTCAGGATCAATGACCGTCACTGGAAACGACTCTATTTGTATTGGTGAATCGTCTACAATTACAGCAACTATTACAATTCCTGGGGTAACGTTTGATTATGTTTGGACACCTACAACTATTTTGACAACAACTGCACAAGACAACGTTGTGATTGCTACACCAACTGTCAGTTCTTGGGTTTATGTTACTGCCAATGGCTCAAACGGATGCTTCGACGAAGACTCCATTTTCATTCAAGTTGGAAACCTTGGAGCAGCTGTTACTGCAACAGCAAACCCTTCAGTTGTATTACCTGGCGAAACATCCACTTTAACGGCATTTCCAGGTGGATTTAGTTATAGCTGGTCTCCACTTACTGGTTTGAGCAATCCAACCAGTCAGATAACACAAGCTACGGTAGATGAAGAAACAACATACACCGTTTCTGTTACAGATGGAATTTGTACACAAAGCGCTTCTGTTACTGTGAAGGTATTACAAGTTGCCTGTCGTGAACCATTTCTTTACATACCGAATGCCTTTTCACCAAATGGTGACAATGAAAACGACGTTCTCTATGTTCGAAGTGCAATCACAACGGAAATTTTATTCCGTGTCTTTGACAGATGGGGAGAAATGATATTTGAAACACGTTCATTAAACGATGGCTGGGACGGTACTTTTAGGGGTAAACTAGTTGATCCAGATACCTATGATTATTACCTTGAAGCAATTTGCACAGGTGGTGAACAATCCATTATCAAAGGAAACGTAACGTTGATTCGTTAACAATTGGTATATTCATACTTTGTTGACTTAGTCAATTCATTCAATTTTAAATTCTTATTTTTCAATTCAACACAACTAATAAAAGATGGGTAAAAAGATCATAACAAAGAAATCTGAACAATTTTTAGCAGCCTACCTCAACAATGCTTCACCTACAGGATTTGAATCTTCAGGTCAATTATTATGGATGGATTACATCAGACCTTATGTCGATACATTTCAAACAGATGCGTATGGAACAGCTGTTGGAATCATAAATCCAGATGCTGCATTCAGGGTTGTCATTGAAGCACATGCAGATGAAATTTCTTGGTTTGTCCATTACATTACAAAAGATGGTTTTATTTATGTGCGTAGAAACGGTGGTTCAGATCACTTAATTGCTCCGTCAAAACGCGTTAACATTCATACTCCAAAGGGAATTGTAAAAGCTATTTTCGGATGGCCCGCAATTCATACCCGACATGAAAAGGAAGAAGCACCAAGTATGAAGAATATCTGTCTCGACTTAGGTTGCTCAACCAAAGAAGAAGTTGAAGCACTTGGAGTTCATGTTGGTTGTGTGATCACTTACGAAGATGAATTCATGATACTCAATAAAAACCGTTATGTTGGGCGTGCTTTAGACAACCGAATGGGTGGATTTATGATCGCTGAAGTTGCTCGATTGTTAAAAGAAAATGACGTTAAGCTTCCATTCGGATTATACATTGTGAATGCTGTTCAAGAAGAAGTTGGTTTAAGAGGTGCTGAAATGATCGCTAATCGACTTAAACCAGATGTCGCTATTGTTACAGATGTTTGTCATGATACACAAACTCCAATGATCAATAAAATTGAACAAGGTGATCTTTCTGCTGGAAAAGGTCCAGTTTTAACCTATGGTCCAGCTGTACACAATAAATTATTGCATCACATCATTCAAACTGCTGAAAAAGAAAAGATTGAATTCCAACGAGCTGCTGCTTCACGTGCCACTGGAACAGACACAGATGCATTCGCCTATTCCAATGATGGAGTGCCTTCTTCGCTGATTTCATTACCTTTAAGATACATGCATACAACGGTTGAAATGTGCCATAAAGATGATGTAGAAGCAACAATTGCATTAATTTATGCTTCGCTTAAACGACTGAAAGCCAATCAATCTTTTAGTTATTTTGATAAATAAGAGTTCAAGAGTGCACTGTTATTAGTTAATTCGAATACGTGCATTTCAACTCCTTCTGCCCTATATTTACATCTTACAAAAGCTAGAACTATGAAAAAAAGACTACTTGTCGCAAGTTTACTCCTCACCGCCACTGGAATGGCACAAACTTTTTCCGATAATTTTGACTCCTACACAGCAGGTCAATATTTAGCTGCTAATAGCGGTGGTAATTGGACAACTTGGAGTAATGCTCCAGGAGGAGCAGAAGATGTTTTGGTATCATCCGCAAATTCAGTGAGTGGATCCAATTCCGTTTATTTTTCTTCAACAGCTCAAACTGGTGGACCAACAGATTTAATTAAAAACTTCGGTGTGTTAAACACTGGACAGTTTTCTCTAGAGTTCAATCTGAATGTTGAAAGTGGTAAAGCTGCTTACTTTAACTTACAAAAAACGGCAACTGTTGGTCAAACATATACATTGGATTGCAATTTCGCTGATAACGGAGCTTTAAAAATCACCAATCAGTTTGGATTAAATTTCACTTCATCTTACACTCAAGGTACATGGATTAACTTCCGAATGGATATCAACTTCAACACCAATCAATGGGAAGTTTTTATTGATGATGTTTCAATGGGAAGTTTTTCAAACAGCGTAAATCAGGTTGCATCAATCGATATTTTTCCAGTAGATCAGGACACTCCTTATAGTAGTGGTTATTACATTGATGATTTTCAATATACAATCACACCCTATTCATTACCAGCTTTAAATGCAGCGGTAACGTTGGTAAGTTTTGATCAAGGAGCTATTGCAGGTGCTTTAGTTACACCTAAAGTAAAAGTACGTAACCTTGGAACAACTGCTATCACTTCATTCAATGTAGATGTTGTTTACAATGGTAATACATTGTCATTACCTGTAACTGGTCTAAACCTTGCTTCTTTAGCTGAAACGACAGTTACGATGACAGGAACTCATACACTCATTGCTGGAGCAAACAATATGGTTGCAACAGTAAGTAGTGTAAATGGTGGTGCAAGTGATGGTGATGCTGCTGATAACACGGGAACCATTTCTATTGATCCTGTTGTGCCAGCAGTTGGTAAAATGGTTGTAGGTGAAGAAGCAACCGGTACATGGTGTCCTTGGTGTGTTCGTGGAACTGTATTCATGGATTTCATGGAGACAAAATATGCGCAATATTGGGCTGGAATTGCCGTTCACAATGGTGACCCAATGGTTGTAACAGATTATGATGCTGCAATGGGTGCGCTAATTGGTGGTTACCCAAGTTCATTGGTTGATCGTGGTTCAGACATTGATCCTTCTGCAATGGAAGCGCCATTCTTGAGCCGTTTAATCATTGCGCCTACTGCAATTATTACTAACGGAGCTGTTTGGAATGCAACAACACGTCAATTAGAGGTTTCAGTTTCAGCTGATTTTCAATCTGCTGCTACAAGTGCATACAAGTTAGCTGTTGTATTGACTGAAGATGATTTGAGTGGCACAACTTCTGAGTGGGCACAAGCAAATGCTTATGCTGGTGGTAGTAATGGAGTTATGGGTGGATTTGAATTATTGCCAAGTCCAGTACCAGCTGCACAAATGGTATACGATCACGTTGCTCGTGTTATTGCACCTTCATTTAATGGATTTGCTAATAGCTTCCCTGCTACAGTTAATGCTGGTGAAACACATACAGTTAACTACGCAACAATTTTACCTGCATCTTGGGATGAAACAAAAATTCACATTATTGGTTTGTTAATTGCACCGAATGGAACAATTGACAATGCAGGTAAAGCAACGATTACTGAAGCAGTAGCAAATGGTTATGTTGATGGAACAGATCTTGGAATAACTGAAAATGAATTAAGCCAAATAGATGCAACATTACAGGTATATCCAAATCCTGCAAATGACTTTGCAATCATTTCATTAAATCTTTCTTCTGAATCAACAGCGACGGTTCGAATTCTTGATCTTTCAGGTAAAGAAATCACAGCTCGTGCTTATGGTTCAATTTCAGGATCTTCAACAATTCAATTAAACACAAGTACATTTGTACCTGGAATGTATATTGTTGAACTTACGTTAGATAATGAAGTATTACAACGCCGTTTGGTTGTTGAATAACTATTACCACTTTTTATGACTAGGAGCAGTCATCTTAATTGATGACTGCTTTTTTTTGTCTAAAATAATGTGAGAACTACAATAGCAGGGCAAACTTTATTCTTAAGTTTTTAACTATCTTGCAACAAAAAACGATAGTCACTATTTAAAAACAATTATTCACTTATGGAGCCCAGAGAAATTAGTACAGCAATTAGAACTTGGACAAATAGTAGAAGCAATTCAGATGCTATTTTGCAGTTTTTAAATCAAGGTTATTGCTTTGAAATTACGCGAATTGAATATGAAAAATGGAAAACACTTCAACCAGAAAGTATTCATGCATATCCAGCGGTTTTCAGCGATGTAACCAAATTTGTAGTTATTGACAACATTACGGATAAACAGACGACTATAAATTATTCCAATGTTTTTGTGAAAGACTACACCTATGGTTCAAATGAAGAAAATGGAATTGATTTTGGGAATGACGCAAGCAACATTACTATTTTGGATGCACTTGAACGTATTTTTCGTTGGTCAATGAATCATTCGATATGGGTCAGAAATCAAGTATCTACAGAAACTGGTGTATTTCAAGCATTTCACATTCCATTCTCTGACTTAGAGTTACTTTTCACGACTTCAACAAGTACACGAATTTATGTCTTGATTGGTTTAATGTTGGATGAATCTACAGGAATGAAAATCCCAGAATTGATTCTTTGGAATGAGACCATGAACTTTGGCGATCCAAGCATGGTAGCTGATGTAGCATTACCTGTTCCTCCTTTTGGACTGATAAATCCTGTGACGAATTATCAGCTTTTAGTACAGTCTTAATTAACATCTTAACTATACCGTTATGATTAAACTCATGTACGGAATTACAGTTCTGTCTCCGTTGATCTTGATCTTCGGTGTCATTTTGGGTGTGGTGAATTTTAAAAAAATCACTCCTATTGGTAAGTTAATTTTCTTCTACGTTTTAACTGTATTCGGTCTTGATCTTTTATCGCGCTATTTAGGGTTTATTTCTGGAAGTAAAAATAACTTGATTCTATTATCCATTAATGGTATCATAGATTTGACGTTTTTCTCATTACTGTATACGAAGTATTATATTGGATCAAAACTCATTATTCTTAGAATAATAACCTTGGTTGCGCTATTCGTGGTTATATACTTATTGTTTGGTAAGACTTTTATTACAACTTCTGGTTTCGATTCTTACGACAAAGTAATGTGTGATGGAATCATCGTGGTTTATGCGATAATCAGTATGTTGGATTTACTTAAAAGCAAATCGATCCTTAGTAAAGACATGATAAGAGTCAATGCAGGTGTTTTACTTTTCTTTTCATTTGATATGTTGTTCTCTTTGGTGATTAATTTCTTACTAAATGCGGGATTAAACTATGGGATCTATTTCTATTTACTTCGATCTACTTTATTACTCACACTTTACATTGTATTAATTCATACACTATGGCAGACTGGCAAAAACCGGAAACACTTGCAATTTGGCTGACTGTTGGTGTATCACTGATCTTGTTTTTAGTGATCGCGCTCATTCTGTTTACAAGGGTTTACATTCGCAGAATTTTAGCTGAACAGCATGAACGTGCTAGTTTAAAATTGGCCTACCAAAAAGAGTTATTGAAAGATAGTATTCTTGTACAAGAACGTGAGCGCAATCGTATTTCGGCTGATTTACACGATGGTTTAATCTCAAAGCTGAATGTTCTTTTATTGACGATCCATGCCGATCAATCGAAAGAGCGATCAAGTGAGTTATTGCGAGATAGTATTGGTATCGCAAGGAGGATTTCGCATGATTTAAGTCCGCCATTATTAGCTGAAACGGAATTATCTGATTTAATTGCCGATTTTGTCACTCCACTAAAAAGTGTATTGAAGTTAGATTATTATCTAACACAGCATACAGAACGTGTGTTGGATATTGATGTGAAATTGCAACTATTTCGAGTGGCGCAAGAAATCATTAGTAATACACTAAAGCATGCAAAGGCTACTTCAATTGGTATTAGTTTACGATTAACACCTACTATGATTGCATTGCGTATTACGGATAATGGTGTAGGCTTTGATTCGAAACAACTGAAGAAAGGGCTTGGAAGAAAAAACATTGAGCTACGCGTGCAATTATTAAATGGTAAATACCGTATTCTTTCTGAACCTAATAATGGAACCACCTATCTAATTGTTATACCCTCTTAATTTTGAAATATGGAAACGATTCAATCGACAGTGAAAATTGCAATTGCAGACGATGAAATTTTAATTGTCCAATTATTAGAAAATTATTTCCTGAAAAGCGAAACAATAGAAGTTATATTAAAAGCTTACGATGGAAAGGAATTGATCGAACAATTAGCTATTTGTACAGAACTTCCTTCTGTTGTATTGTTGGATTTACGCATGAAGGAAATGAACGGCATTGAAGCTACTGCCATACTCAAAGTTCGCTATCCTGAGATAAAAATCATTGTGATGTCTTCTCATTACATGTCCTCATTTATGGGATACATGCTTAAAACGGGTGTAAATGCGTTTATACCAAAGGAAATTTCTCCCGAATTTCTTACGAAAGTTATTTGCTCGGTTCATGAACATGGCTATTATTTTTCTGAAGAACATATCAATGTAATGCGCACGCAAATTGCTCCTAAAGTTCCAAAACCAAAATTATCCCAACAAGAAATACTTTCCGATAGAGAACTTGAGATTTTAAAATTGATCTGTCAACAAATGACTTCTCAAGAAATTGCAGATAAATTATTTATTGCACGAAGAACAGTGGAAGGACATAAAGGAAATTTACTGCTCAAAACTTCTGTGAAGAATACAGCAGGATTAGTCATTTATGCCATTCAAAATAACTTGATTAATCCAGATGAACTGATTATTGCATAACGTTTTAGGATTGTGCATCAAAATACGCTGAAACGACTTCATTGTATTCGCCTAAATTACGTGTCTTTTTAATGCGTTTATACAACCGAGCACCTTCATCTAAAGACTCAGAAAAGTACTCCCAATAACTGATCATTTTAGCTAAAGCATTCCCCGTATTCGAAGATTGAAGGTGACTTTCCAAAAGTAGTTCAGTGAATTCACTCAATGCCTCAAATCGATCTGCTGGATATTCAGTCACATCATCTTCAATCATTTCAAAGATCAATGGATCACAAATAGCTCCTCTTCCAATCATCCAATGTTGAATGGTAGGAAATCGATCACGCAATTGTCTAAAAGCATCAACACTCGTTATATCGCCATTATAGCAGAGTGTATGTTGGGTTAGCGGAATACAAGCAGCAAAACGATCTAAATCACAACCTCCTACATATAATTGTTTTGCATACCGCGCATGCACAATGATTTCACTAATGGGATACTGATTTAAAAGCGGAAGTAATACTTCAATATCAGCAGTAGATTCATAACCCATCCGCATTTTTAATCCCAACTTTGCATTCATTTTTGGGAGAACCTCCTCAATAATAGCACAAATTTTAGTGGGTTTGTCCAATATTCCAGCACCTAAATCGCGTTTTGCGACCATCGGATAAGGACATCCTAAATTCCAATTGATTTCTTCATATCCTAAATCTGTAAGGTAATTGGCCATCAGTAAAAAATCACTTGCGCAACAAGCCATTACTTGAGGTATTACGGGATCGTATGGATTGTTTTCTGGTAAGACATCTATTTTCGGGCCTGGTTTAATAGTACCATCGTGCGCTAATTTGAGGTATGGAGCATAGAATCGTTCTACTCCACCAAAAACCTGTTGATAAGCATTCCGAAAATGATGATCCGTGTAGCTTTGCAATGGGGCTAGCGACAACAATGGTTTCATCGGTAGACTTGAATCAAGGTGTTGTTAGTGAAACAGGAATAATTCGACCATGCATAAATCGATGTGCATTCAGTGCAAAATCACAAATGTATTCAGCCATCTCATGTGGTTTTAGCAGTGCTTTATAACCTGGGAATGCTTTTTCCAACATCTCCGTTTGAACCGCTCCTAAACACAAACAATTGATTTTAATACCCGTTTCTTTGAATTCCTCTGCTAATAATTCCGTTAGCGAAACAAGTGCCGCTTTTGAAGTTGAATAAGCCGATAGTCCCGGAAACTTCATGCTTCCTTGGAAACCGCCCATGGAAGAAATAGAGACAATATGCGAAGGATCAGCCATTTTTGGAACACATGCTTGAATGGTTTGCATGACACCAATGACATTGACTTGATACGATAAGTTGAGTTCTTCCGGTGTTAATTCCAGAAACGGTTTCAGTACTAAGTGTCCAGCATTATTGATCAAAATATCAATTGATGGTAAAGAAGCAATGATGTGTTCAACCTCATTTCGAACAGAATTACCTGCTAAATCCAAGGCATGCGTTGTCACATTTAAGCAATCACTAAACGGATTTTCAGACTCAAAACTGCGGGCAAAACAATGAATCGTATTCGCCGAATCTTGGGCAAAGTGTTTCACAATTTCTAAGCCAATACCACGACTAGCACCAACAACAACAATTGTTTTAGGCATCAAAATCGATTTTCAACACTTCACTTGTCGGATGCGATTGACAGGTTAGAATGTATCCTTGCTTCACCTCATCATCTGTCAAAGCGTAGTTGATATTCATGCGAACAGAACCTTCAATAATTTTCGCTTTACAGGTACAACAAACGCCGCCTTTACAAGAAAACGGAACATCCATACCCGTTGAATCCAATGCATCTAGTACACTTTTACCATCGGTTTTTAACTTAACTGTCGTTATTTCACCATCAAGTATTGCCGAAACGGTACTTTCACCTGAAAAACTGGCTTGCACCTCTGTTACTTTTGGTAACAATATAACAGGCGTTGTAAATAACTCAAAATGAATTTGCTCTGGTTTAATCCCGAATACTTCTAAGACTTCTTTTATCGCAACAATCATTGCTTCAGGGCCACAGATGTAAAAGGCTTCTGCGCGTAAAATCGATAAATCAGATTTGATGATCTCACTGACCGTTTGTTTATCAAACTTACCAGTATGATGTCCTTCTACAACTTCACGACTAAAATAATACTGCGTTGAAGTATTCTTTAGTGCATTGAGATCAGCACTGAAAAACGTTGCATCTTGTGTGCTATTTCCATAAAACAAAGTCATGGAACTATCCGTGTTTTCCAACGATTTTGCCATGGAGAGGATTGGAGTAATTCCACTTCCTGCTGCGAAAGCAATGTGTTTTTTTGCAGGATGAATTCCGAAATTCCCCTGAGGAAAGTCAACTTCTAACTGATCTCCAGCTTTCAATGAATTCACCAACCAATTGGAAGCAATTCCACCTTCTACTACTTTTACAGCCACAGACAAAGTCTCACCTTTTCCACTGCAAATCGAATACGAACGATTCAATACCTCATCATTAATTGGGCAATGAAGATTCAAATATTGACCTGGTTTAAAGTCAAACGAACCACTTAGTTCGGTTGGAATTTCAAATGAAATCCGCGCACCGTGATCAGTAATCTTTTCTGTACTTAACACAGTCAGTAAAGCAGATCGTTTATGTTTTTGCGTTTCCGCTTTCTTTTTTGAACGAGAGAATAATCCCATAATCTTTAGTCATCAAATGATACAATCAATTTTTCTGAAGTTGGATGCGCTTGGCATGTCAACACATAACCAGCCTCCACTTCATCTTTTTCTAGTGCGTAGTTGACATCCATGCGGGCAGTTCCTTCAAGAATTCGCGCTTTACATGTGCAACATACACCTCCTTTACAGGCAAATGGCAAATCTGCTCCAGCTTGTTGAGCGGCATCCAGAACGGAAACTCCATCTGAATTCAATCGCAGCTCAATTTGATCGCCGTCTAATATTACCGTAACAACTGAATCAACGCCTGGTTCACCAGAAATGATTTGTTGTGTTTCTGTTCGGGTAATTCCAGTAGCAAACAATTCAAAATGAATCCTCTTTTCATCTACTCCAATTGCCAACATGCCCTCTTTTACTGCATGAATCATTGGTTCAGGACCACAAACATACACTCCATCAATTGCTTGGTTGGCAAAAAAAGCTTTGTTGATTTTTGCGATTTTTTCAGCATCAATACGCCCTTTTTGAATAGGATTTCCAAGGCTTTCTCTGCTTAAAATGTGTACTAATCGAAACCGATCAATGAACCTATTTTTAAGCCCTTCCAGCTCTTCACGGAAAATAATACTTCCAAATCCTTTATTACCATAGATCAAAGTAACATCACTGAGCGGTTCTTCTGATAAAATCGTTTTTGCAATTGCAAGAATGGGCGTAATTCCACTTCCAGCAGCATACAGCACAAAAGAGCGTTTTTCATTCGGGTTTGGATCGAAGGCGAAGTTTCCTGTTGGGGTCATCACTTGTACTACATCACCACATTGAATGGAGTGAGTAGCCCAATTAGAAAAAACTCCATTTTCAATGCATTTGATAGCAACACGCAATTCATTATCTTGAGGAGCGGTGCAGATTGAATAGGAACGACGAATGTCATCACCGTTTATAGTTGCACGTAATGTCAAGTATTGTCCTGCCTTATACGTATAATCCTCCATTAAATCTTCCGGAACGGAAAAAGCGATCGATACCGTATCTTCTGTTTCTTGACGAACATCGGCTACATTCAGCGCATGAAATTTGGGCGTCATTTTCTACAATTTGTTTGCAAAAATAGTAAATCTATTGGGTTCACAGGTGCGTTCTGAATGATTTACACATTCGAATTTCTAAGCTACTTTGCTGAAACGTGTTCGCACTGGTTTGCCATTTAAAAATCCTTCAATAATATAGGTTCCCGCTGGAAAGCTAGAAACATCTATCCAATTGTTTTGAATAGGTATATTTATGCATTTCCCATCTAATGAAATCACAGTAACCTCCATTAAAGAAGTGTTTTCAGGAGTTAATAATTGAATGAGATCCGTTGTAGGATTTGGATAAGCAATCAACCATTCATTTGCTTGGACTTCCTCTAACGTGAGTGTGTTAAGAGCTAAAATAATTGCTTGATAAGCATTTACTTTCCCCATTCCCCAACGTGTGTGTCCTGGCGCAGTGATTACACCCGTATGTTGATCCAATCGAGCAGTTGTTTTTAAAATTGTCTTAACCTGAGCAGCAGAAAGTGTAGGATTTGCGTCTAAGATAAGTGCTACGATTCCAGTAACGCAAGGAGAAGCCATTGAAGTACCAGAAAAGCGAGCGAAATCATAATCAGTTCCATTAAAATTAACCGTAGCAATCGCTGAATAGGCCGCATCTGTAAACGATGAAATGGAAGACGCAACGGATACACCTGGAGCAGAAATATCTGGCTTCATTTCTTCTGTATAAATTGGTCCAGTGCTCGTGAAACCTGCAATTGTTCCTCCTGCTGGATTTCCACCTGGTGTTAAGAATCCAGAACTGTAAGCTCCAACGCTTATGACATCAGGCGAACAAGTCGGTTCACCAATACTGTATTGTGAATTTCCAGCTAAGCCATCTGCTAAACCTGAAGAAGTTAAAGCCATACCCCAATTCCCTACCCCAGTAGTCAATTCTGCCACGTTCCAATAATGAACGGTTCCAGATGCGGCGGTACTTTTTAGAACTACTTTTAAAGCTGTGTTGGTGTTTTTCACACGCAAACGCATGTTGGGTCTACCATTCAGTGGATTGATTGTTTCACTTGCTACATTGAAGAAAATAGTATCGGAGTTCGTAATCAACATCGAGTCAATGTAAGTTGTCATACTTGTGCTATACAATGGGCTAGATGCGAGTAATACATTGGATGAATTATAAACAGCAATTCCAGTTGAAAAATTGGCGTTTTGTTCTCACCACATTGAAATACTTTGCCCCCACATATATTGATTGGCATTGTAATCATAGAAATTGATCACACTTGAAAAGCTGTCATTGTTGAACACTTTTTTTATGTGAAAATTCACGTTACCGTTATTTCCTGCTGACGAAACAAATACCACTCCTTGATCAGCTAATTGACTAATCGCTTGTGAAAGGAGTGAGTTCCCATCTAATGTTCCCATGTAATACAATCCCCAACTCATGTTGATCACCAAACGTTTTCCGCTCGCATCAGCTTTCGATTTCATCCAATTAAACGCATCAATAACGGAGGCCGCATCAATGAGAAAAGTAGTAAACAGAAACTCAGATTCGAAAGCAAATCCACGGTAGGGCAATCCTATTCCACTTCCACCAGTAATTCCAGCAACGTGAGTACCGTGTGTATTGTAGCTGTAGATATTTGCTGTATCACTTCCTGCTGTTGCTAATTCTGTTGGAGTAACGTATTCCGCACCATAAGAAAAGCCAGCTGGTTGATTACCTGATTGTTTGAATTGGTCCCAAGCGGCGAATACACGCGATGTTTGCAATAAGGTATCATAAAACATTGGATGTGTGTAGTCAAATCCCCAATCTGTAATCCCTATCAATACATCTTTTCCTGTAAAAGCTTCTGGCAGATTCCATCCTTTTTGCACACTATCAGCATGTGTATCTACAACCGCTTTATCTAAATGGGGAAATGCTTTTGCGGGAATCTCCAAATAGGAATATACCGTTGAAAAATCGAGTTGATGTAAAAGCTCCAGTGGTACCTTAATCGTGGCAATTGCTCCTGTTTGACTTCCTACCAGAACGCCCGATTGTTTGAATAATTCCCAAGAAA
>JAYSRF010000172.1:0-9383 GCA_043721195.1 Fluviicola sp.
TGATCGACGAAAAATGTACCACATGAGTTGGTCAGTGTAAGGCGAACGGTATACGTTCCTGGTTGTAAAAAGGTAATT
This sequence comes from Fluviicola sp., assembly GCA_043721195.1. GTDB lineage: Bacteria > Bacteroidota > Bacteroidia > Flavobacteriales_D > Crocinitomicaceae > Fluviicola. Next base: position 79 of record JAYSRF010000172.1, read on the forward strand.
TGCGGATTGATTGAGGATGCATTGGTTGAATTGGTAAATTGGAATTGACCTGTTGAAGGTAAACAGGTGCTTCCATTAAAAATAACGCTCCAAACTCGATTTACGTTACAGGTATTGATAAACGTAGATAAGTTGGTGGTTTGCGTAACCAAAGGCATACAACCTGTATTCGGTGTTAATGTAAAACTCGGAACAGGAGGCACTTCCACACAAACGGTACGGGTGATGGTAGTGGAACCACAACCATTGGTGGTGGTGAGTGATACAGTATACGTTCCCGGTAAAGCATAGGTATGAACTGGATTGGTCAATACAACTGTTGTCAGCGTTTGACCGTCACCGAAATCCCAGTTAAAAATGGTGGAAGCATTACAGGAACTATTGAATCCAGCGATAGTTGCATTGAGCATGGTGACTGGAGAACCAACACATACTTGGGGTTGAGCAACCGTGAAATTGGCCTGAGGTCCTGCATAAACACGGATAGGTGAAATGGACGCTTCACTGCTATCACAGCGATTGATGGCTTTTATGCGAAATACAAATGCATTTCCTGCTTGTCCACAAGATGATGTTGTGTAGGTATGACATACCGAAGCAGGTGGTGGATGCGGTAAGGTATCCAATGGTGAACCGTCTCCAAAATTGACAACGTAATACGTGGTCGGATGGTTTGAAGCGAAGTTATTTAACGGAAAACAAAGTGTAATGGGACCACAACCAGTTGTACCTCCTGGATTTGCTGCTCCTATTGCCGGATTGGTAATATTAGCAATGTTGTAGATGGCTGTATCAACACAACCGTTGTTGCCTGTTACGATGAACAGTAAATCAAAAATATCAGCTGTCGTATAAGTGTGACCAAGTCCTCCTCCGGGAAAAGATCCGCTTGAAAAATCAGGTGTTCCATCTCCCCATTGAATCGTGTAATTGGAATTGGAACCACTTGTGGTAGTATTAAAAACAGTCATGGCGAAATTGGTTCCATCACAGTTTTTCATATCTGAAATAGGATCCAACAAACTAGGGCCAGGTGTTTGTAGAATGGTTACTGTTTGATTGATATTTGCAGTACATCCGTTTGCATTCGTTACGACTAATGTTACCGTGAAATTTTGGGAACCTGCTCCAACAGCACTGAATAGATGGGTAGGATTTTGCTGCGTTGATGTATTGGCAGCTCCTGAAGCTGGGTCGCCGAAGTTCCATTGGTAGGTCAATCCGCTACCAGTAGATGTACTCGTGAATAGTACAGGAACATTTGCACAGACATTGTTCGCAACAAACGTAAATCCCGCAGTTGGAATACTGAGAGCAGTGACGGTAACATTATCACTAGAGGTACATCCCAATCCATCAGTAATGGTAAGGGTATATACTTGGGAGGTAAGCGGTGATGCAACTGGATTGGCACAATTTGTACAAGAAAGACCTGTAGCAGGGCTCCAACTATAAACAATGACTGGAGTACCCGAACCTGCAGTTGGTAATCCGCCAATTTGCACTCCAGCACCGATACAAACTGTTGTATCTGGACCCGCATTTGCTGAGCATTGTGCCTTGGCCTGTACTACAGAAAAGGTAATCAAGAGTAGAAGTAGTATTTTTTTTGCTATATGCATCGTTTTCATGTAGTTGTACGCGCAAATATCGGTATAATTATTAGGCGGTACAATACACCAATTGTAGTATTCTCATGCTATTAATTACAACTAATCGTTATCTAACGATAATCAGGATACCGATTCAGTTTTATTCCAACGATAACATGCAGTCTCAAATGAGTTCAGATCATTAACAACCTGCTTCTTCTGGTTGAGAACCCGAATGTGTTTCTTTGTACCACTTATGGACTCCAAAGGCTTTTAATTCGATGACATAGATCAGTGTTGAATCGGGTGAAATGAAAGAAGGGTATTTGATCGGTTGATTTAAAGCAGGTGGAATAATGAGTTCACGCGTTTCTCCTACTTTCATACCTATCAATCCTTCTTTCAATCCGTCGATGAGTTGCCCATTTCCGAAATAGGTAGCAATGGGAGTTCTTGTTTTTAGCGTAGAATAAAGTTCTTGACTGTTGAGGTAACTCACCGTTTCATGAAAGAGTACTTTTTCAGTGCTTGTAACTCCTGTACCAGTGCCTTCTTTCAAAATACGATACTGCAAACCAGAAGTGGTGGTAATTGTGATGCCTTGCTTCTTTGTTGGAGTAGTAGTATTGAAGATTTTGGCTGTTGCATGGACGCATCCTGAGATTATAAAAGCAACGAATGCCGCTTGGAAAAGTGTTTTGTACATGAGCGTAAGTGTTAAGGTACAAACGTAGGCGAAAGCTTGGATAGGGTGGTTTTAGGAAATGTAAAATGTTTTGAAGGAAATGTAAAAAGAGTGTAAAATAGGTCATTTACTTTTTCCATTGCCGAAAAAGTAACAAAAAGGCTAGGCGCGGTAAACCGATTGACCTGTTAGTGGGGCATGACGGATTTTTCCTAAACTCGTCGTTCCTCCTCAAACAAACGGAAAAATTACCGTCATTTACCACACAGGTACCCAATCTTGTTTACTAAGCGCCGTTTTTTAATTCTGCTCCTTCTTTTAAATACAGTGAAGTTTCTTAGACGAATTGTGGTGTTAGTTAAGCTAGAATGATTGAGGAAATATGAATCATTAATATTTGTAACTTTCTCCCCTTAACATTTTTCGAACAAAAGGTGGATACAGAAACTAAAATTTGGCAATGAACTACCCATTAAAAATTATTCTAACACTAATAGTCATTGTTACAACTGTTACAATTTATTCTTTGATATCAGTTAAGCATACAGCAATAAAAAAAACAATCACCCAAATGGAAAAACGTAGACAGATCTCAACAAAAAAGCCTAGTTTATTACCAGATCGAAATGAATTAAAACGAATCTGCAAAGCAATAGCTGTTTTAGATGCAATTCTGTCACAAGAATGGGAATTTCGTTATTATTCTTACAATTCAAATTGGGCAGACGACGAGGAGTTTTTTGAAATGAGAAATGGAGAGGGTGACCAACTATCGATTTTATTTAGAGAAGACGGTTGTATTATGAATGGTTTTGCTCATGAATATGAACAGCAAGAAAAGTCTAAATTGACTGACAATTTACCACTACAATTCAATGACTTTGTCTTTGGTGAACCAGTTGCCTCAATTGGTACAACCTTTTGCCTTTGGACAACAGATCTGAATAATTGGCAAACTGGCAAATTGGATGGAAGTGAAGATAATTCAGCGGAAATGTTAGCTATTTTTGATGGAAAACCTCAAACATACATTGATTGGGCAACAGAATATTTTGAAGATAGTTACACTAAAAATGGACTACAATTGGCGATTATAACGAAAATATATAACGGTGAAACGCTTACAAAAGCACTAGTACTATCTATTGTTGACGAATTGGAAGATTGGAATCAACTTGAAAGTGATTTGAAAGAAATTGACTATCCATTTGATTTAAAGTAACAACTTTACATGAAACAATTCATCTACATGAGCATAATCACATCTATTTTAAGTTTGTTCGGTTTTACTGGGCATTCAAAAAAGAAAGCAGAAAATAAATCTGGAGAAAAACAGATCGACAACCGTTTAACCGAGGAAATGATAGACACAACAACTGGTAGTGATTTATTGTACCTCATTTTTGATGATTTATATCGAACACTTCCAACAAACTATAAAAAGGAATATAAAACTGTTTTGAGTTGGAATAAATCCCGACAAGCAATCTACATGATTTGGTTGTTAGAAGCAGAAGTTAACAATGGTGGATTCAATCAGTTTTATTTTAATTCGAGTGGTCAATTTTACACACATTTACCTGAGGCATTGAAACTAGTTGGCGCAACCAAATTCGCGGAATTAACAGAACAAGCCAATGCTGTTTTTGTAAAAGAACATAAAACAATCACGCAACATCTAGATGGAACCATAGAAGGATTCAGTAAGTCTTATGAAAACAACCCACTCAACGATTTTGATTCGTTATTTTATGAGTTGAACGAAAGAGAAGATTTATTGCAATTGCAAGTCGATTATATTCGAAACGATAAGGAAGCTTTCATTGAAAAATAAATCAAGCATAATCTGGTAATAAATCCATCAGTTTTTTTCGAGCAATAAAGATTCTACTTTTAACAGTACCAATCGGAATGGTAAGTGCATCTGCAATTTCTTTGTATTTGTACCCATGGTGATGCATTTCAAAAGGTTGTTTGTAATCATCACTCAATTTATTTAATTGCTTCTCTAATTCATGCGATAACATATAATCGGAAGTTGGGTTCGAGCCATCGGTTGCATTATTCAATTGAAACAATTCGGATGATTGATCGAAAATGGTACGCGATTTTACTTTTCTACGGTATTGATTGATGAAAATATTCCGCATAATGGTAAAAACCCACGCCTTAAAATTTGTTTGAGGAGTGTAGTAATCTCTGTATGAAATTGCTTTTAACATCGTTTCTTGAGTCAAATCTTTTGCATCATCCATATTATGAGTAAACGTCATAGCGAATGAGCGCAGATAGCTTTCCAGTTTAATTAGCGAGTCGTTGAATTCAATAGTTGACATAGTATTTTACTTTTTGTTTAACAAAAGAACAAAAAGATTAAACAAAATCCAATTTTTCGCTAATAATTAATGCACAATTGTGCAAAAAGTTGATAATCGGACAAAAAGGAATGGTTAACGGATCATTAAATCGAGTTCATCCAATGATTTGAAACTGCTAACAAAAGGTTGAATGGCATCAAAATGCTGCTGAATTTGAAAGCCACCTGCAATAATGATCGTTTCGTCTAGATCTTTTTTTAATTGCTTAAAATAGTTGAGTAATTGCTTGGCATCTACAGCTGTCAGCCAGCTACTCAGAATCCATTTTGGTTGTAGTAATTCAACAGCCTCCAATAAAGAACGGTAAGGTAGAGATTGGCCTAAGTAGAGCGTGTTTATTCCTTTTTTCCTCAGAAAGTATTGATAAATAAGTAGACTGAGCTCGTGCCATTCATTTTCAGGAAGGTATAATAGTGCAAGAGGTTGATTTATAGGTGGAATTGGCAATAGTTCTATTTCGAATAGAACACGTTGACGAATCAAATTCGAAATAAAATGTTCTTGTGCTGGATTGATGCTGCCAACCAACCACATTACGCCAATTCTCTCTAGAAAAGGAAGGATCGTTTTTTGAAAAGTAATGATAAGACCTCGCTCCTTTATTAAAGGGTCGATTGTCGTTCTAAATAATCTTTCGTCTAATTGAATCAATGCGAGTATGAGTTGCTCAATGTGCGCATCTGAGTTGATATTGCTGGATAAACTGGATACTTTTTTGGTAATATCTTGTTCACTCATTTCGGCAATATGTGAAATTTTAATACCGTTTTTATTGAGTGTAGCAATGTTTAACAGTACCACCAATTCATCATCGTTGTAAGTGCGTATGAGGGTTTCAGTGCGAACAGGTGCTAATAAATTATAACGCTTTTCCCATATTCGAATCGTGTGAGCCTTTATTCCCGTCAATAATTCGATATCTTTTATTTTATATTCTGCCATTACACTTTTTTAACAAGTGAACTTTTTTTTTGTTCATTGAATAACGTTCAACTTGAGCGAACTTAATTGCCTCTATTTCAAAAGTGTTCGAACACAATTGGGTACAAATGTGATAAAAAAAGTATATTTGTACTATATTAAAATAGCTTAACAGCTTGTTTATCAATGTAATCAGTTGGTTATGAAGAAATTATCTTTGTTATTTTTATTAGCACTATTGGTGTTTCCGCTTACACGATGCGGTGAAACAACAGAAGAAGATGGTATGTCGGATGAAGAGTTGTATGAATTTCAAGGTTTTTCCATGAAACCATACGATATGCCAGTAATGATCATGTTGCCTGATGAAACGGCAAATATCGGTGCTTCAACAAGACCAGAAATCATACATGAAGAAGATGGATTTCAATGGCAATTATCTGTTGGTCCGAATTTCGAAATGATCATTGATGATTGGGGGGCTGATCGTGAAATGGTTTCTTCTGAGAAAAAAGAATTGGCTGAACACAGTTTCTATAAAATTAAATACTTGGTAAATGAACCCGATTTTATTCTCTACGAACAAGAGTTGAAAGTTGACGGTAAAAAAGGTGTTTCCAGTTCTGTTGGTGTAAAACATAAAACATACCATGTTTACGGACAAAAAGTAATCAATGGAATTACGTATGTGTTTAGAAGCCGCGATGAAGGATATGAAAAAGTAATTATTGACTTAATGGCAAAATCGATTAAGTCGGTGAAAGCACTTGCGAATTAAGCGATAAATAATAGATATTGTTAGGCGGATGATTCTTCATTCGCCTTTTTTTATTTGATTTTTTTTATCGAGTACCAAAGGTTTTCCAAAGTCTGGTTGTCTATACTAAAAACAACTAAAAAGATGATTATGAAAAAACAATTGTTAGCACCTTCGAAATTCACAACAGGTAAATTACTCGTAGCATTTGTGCTCTTAAGCGCAATCGTATTCTCAACACCTTCTTGCGGTAAATACGAAGAAGGTCCTGGAATGTCTTTACTCACGAAGAAAAAACGATTATCAAGAGAATGGGATGCAAAAGAGTACGTTTCTGCGTCTGGCGTTACAACCGCTGATACGGATACCGACATTGTTACATTTGAAAAAGATGGAACATTTAAGGTAAGCTATGATGGCGTTAGTTTTTCTGGAACGTGGGAATTTACTTCTGACAAAGAAAAACTAAAAACAGTCATTACTATTCTGAATGAAACAAGTACCGATGAAGTAACCATTTTGCGCTTAACCAATAAAGAATTTTGGACAAAAGATTCTGATGGCGATATCACGAAATTTGAAGCGAAATAGGCATTATCGAATAGCCTCAGTTAGTCTTTAAATTTAGATTCAAAATTAAATGCAATTTGAAAGCCTTCCAACTCGGAGGGCTTTTTTATGCTTTATTGATTCGTTTTTTCAACCACTCGTAGATGGCAACAACAGGTAAAAGCAAACAGAGATTATAATAAAGATCTTCTAAAGGAATCGTTGCTATTCGAAAACCAATAATATGTTCTTCATTGTACCAAACGACGGGTTGTTCTGTGATGGAACCAGTCAAAATTCCGTTCACGATTAAAAAGGGAATCAACGCAACTAAAAAGGTCAATGAGAAATCACCAAACCAAGGTGCTTTCCCCACAAAATAAATTCCAATGATTAAAATTGCAGCTCCTAAACATGCACTTGCTGTATACCAATTATCCATGTTCATTAATCCAAGTAAGAAACCACTAAAGACAAGTGTAAAACCAACTAGTCGACTGAGCAATGCTGTTTTTCGTTTTGGAAAGTAGGCTTTCAATACCTCATAAATGAACACGCATGCATACGGAACAACCAGAAAAAATAAGCATTCTTCCAAGGGCAATTTGTCAATGTAGATTCCGGACAGATAACCGGGGTTAAAACCCCAAATCCCTTGATGAGTAAAATAATTGTCCCAAATCAAAAAGGCGATTCCAACAACTAACAATGCGGGTGAAAGTGCTTTCCAGTAGGTATAAAAATGTACCTTTTTGTCAAAACTCAAGAAGAATGGTCCTGTTATCGTTCCGATAATTATCCAAAGATAAAGACTCATTTTTTGGAATATTTACGTTGAAAAGTGATTTTCGCTTCTGTATAATATTTACGCGGAACAATCAACATTCCAAAACATTCACCGTGTTCTTTTCCTGTATGTTTATGGTGTACTTTATGTGCTTTCCGAATAGCTATAAAATAAGGGTGATCAATGTCTCTAAGCCACTTAAACCGCCGATGAATGTACACATCATGAATCATGAAGTAAGCAAAACCATAAGCCGCTATGCCAAAACCAATCCACACGGGAATCGTATATCCTGCCATCATCCCGAGCATAATACACAACCAAGATGGAATGGCATAAATAAGGAAGAATACATCGTTTCGTTCAAAAAAACCAGTTCGTGGAACGTGATGATCCGCATGGAAAAACCACATTTTGCCATGCATGAGGAAACGGTGCGTTGCCCAAGCCATGAATTCCATGATAAAGAAAGTGGTCAATAAAATAAAAATGCCCAACAGAATCATTCGCAGAAATTTAGAACACCGAAAAATACAATCAATACGAGGAATAAACCAATAGAAACTGGATTTTGTTCAGGTGTTTTTCGTTTTATTAAATAAAAGTGGAGTGGAAGGGTAATCAAAAACCAGCAAACATAATTAAAGAGTGGGATTGTACCATTTTCCCATGACCAAAAATCGCTGGAAATTGCTACTGGTTCAATCAAGAAATCTAGCCCTGTCATCAACAAAGCGGAAAGGAGTGCTTTTGCCCAATCTGGTAGTGACAAATGCAGAACACATGCAATTGCCGCAAAACTCAACATGCTCCAATTTACTGCGATGATTACAGGAACTTCGCCTAATTTCCATCCGAGATTGGCACCATAAGCATAATTCCCGAATAAATAATGGGTATGAACGCCAATCAATTCAGCAGAAAAGCCTATGATTCCAACGATTATTAAATCGAAGAACAATTTCTTTGAAAATGGAAAGGAAAGAACTAAACATGCGAAAGCCAACAAAAGATTTAGTGGGCTTAAACGCAAGAAAGATTCACTCGATGTGGTTTGTAAGCCAATTAAACCAACGGTGTGAAAAATCACAATGACCGCTAAGAGGATCCAATAGTGCCCTTTTCGAAACAGTTCAATTGCGGAAGTTTTCGTCATCTTTATGCTATTCTAATTCCTACAACAGTTACATCATCCACTTGTTCAAGTTCGCCTTTCCAATTTTGGAAGGTTTCTGCTAAAATAGTGTATTGATCCGCAGTACTTTTTTCGGAATGCGCCATACATAATTCTTCCAACTGACGGTACTTGAATTTCTTCCCTTTTTCACCACCAAATTGATCAGGATAACCATCTGTAAACAAATACACCATAGAGCCAGGAGTAGCGGAAATCGTTTGTAAAGTAAATGAGTCCGTTCTTTCTCCTTTTCCGATAGGCATTTTGTCGGCTGGAAATTCTGTCAGTTCACCTGCGCTTATCAAAAGTGGACGATTGTGCGATGCAGCATACGTGATGGTATTAGCAGAACGATCAAAACACAGTAAAATACCGTCCATGCCATCTTGAGCGCCATCTTGCGAAATACTTTCAATTAAACGCCTACGAACATGATTCAGTACTTCATGCGGTTCAATG
>JAYSRF010000173.1:0-29026 GCA_043721195.1 Fluviicola sp.
TTCAGGTGCTACATAGTTCTCTGGGAATAGAAAGATCTTGCGATTTGCTTCCCATACCCTATAGTTTTTGCGCCATTCCCATTCTTGTTTTTCATCAACATCCAATGAAACAATAACTTTTTCATCTTTCGACTGTTCAAACCCGAGCAAACATCGATTGATGTATACTTGTAGACTATTGGTTGCTGCTACAATACGCGGTAAGGTAAAGCAGTCTCCCATACTTACATCCAACAAGAAATAACGGTAAAGATCTTCTCTATCTTCAAATCCAAAATCTTTTGCACGCAATTCAGCATTGAATAGGACATAATTGCACAAGGCATCGCGCTTGTTGCTACTCAATTGATTTTTATAATCCTGAATGTTGGTTTCCGCTATTTCCTTGGAATCAAATGTTGATCGGATAGCGTTCTGAAACAGCTGGCTTTGGATTGATAAGTTGCTGGTTTTTAGCTTATCAATCAGGTTGCTATTAATCGCTAACTTTTTCGCCCAATCGATCTGATCCCACAACTGCTGAATTACCTGAATTGAATTCATTGTTGGAATAACAGCAAGCACTTGGGCTAAATCAATTTTCTTCCATTTAGCTAGCGCTTTTTGAATAGCTAACGGCAACGGGTTCTCTTTTTCAATGGCCCTCAACGTAAGCCAGAGATCGAAATTTCTCAACGTGTTGGTTTCGTTTATCCAATTACCCAAATAAGCCAGTTCTTTGACCCATTCCATATCCTGCCAAGCAGTAAATCCGAGTTTTGGGTAGACACCTATTTCTGCTTCTACTGCAAGCGTCTGTAGATTAGTTAGATCAATTTTGTATTTACTTGTTAAGAACTCCAGTCGTTCCAACCGTTTCTTAGTATTCACCAACTTGATATACGTGGCATCAGTCGTTGTTGCCCCTTCTAGATCGGTGAATAAACCAGCTAATTCCAGATCGGAGACTTCGATAAAATGTCGATAATAGGACAGTACATTCAAATCAATGGCTGTCCATTTATTGAACAGCAAGGTGAATTTATTACCATTCTTGAATTGATCACTGGCAATTAATCCCTTGATTTCAGCAGTGGTTAATGCCTCTTTGTGTTCTTTAAGAAGTTCGGTGGTTTTTAAATCCTTACCAAACAAATAGATTAAATCGTCACTGCTCAACTTGTTTTCTGCAAAGCCATTCAGAAATTGAACAAAAGCTGGAATGTCTTCACTTGGATTCGCGAGATACTTTATAGTGCCTTTCCCCCAAATTTCCAATAAATTCACAAATGCCTCAATCGATCCAAGTCCCGTCCATTTGTAAAACTGAACATACCTATATAGTAGATTCAGTGTTGTGGTATTGAAAACGATATGAATTGGTCCATTCGGAATTGCTTGCGTTCCGATGGTATCTTTTAGCAGATCAAGACACCCCTGTAGATCTGTTGAGTTGACACCAAATAGACCTTGCAACCGCAGTAATAAATTGAACGATTCATCGGTGGCGTTTTTTGCCAGCAAATCTGCTAGATTTGCTTGTTCATCCTTGATCCAATCGGTTGGCACTAGCTGTTTCCATGAACGAACCGTTGTGTCATCACTCATTTCCACAAACCCATTTAAAATGCCCACCAAAACGGGAACGTCTAATTTTAAAAGCTGTTGATTTTTTTTAAATGCCGCCAAGTTTAAAATCGCGGTAGCATTAAGACTATCATGACGAATGTTAAACGCTTGAAAAATGATATCCAGTTCGTTCAACGTCCATCCTGTTAATCGCCATAACCGAATTAACCGATGCAAACTTCCTTGCCAATTAAGAAGTGAACTACTGAATTTAATGCTGAATTTCTGTATATCGCCTATTTCTTTTATCTGAACAATCTCTAATTTACCCTCCCAGAATTTCAGGTATGTCATACGATCGGTCTCCTCTGCTGTTAAACCGCTTTTTCTTCGGAATTCTAAGACATCCGAATCTACTTTGGCAGTTAGGTGTTGATCGATAATGACCGCATATTGTTCTTCCGAAAGATTTAAACTTTCAATATCCAATTGATGCTTTTCATCCACAGTAGGTGACGGGTACAAGTGTTTTAGTACTTCCAACATCGTGAGTTTGAAAAAAGAAAGCCAGGTGCGCACCTCATCCAGGTGCTGATTGTAGGGCAATGAAAATTCCAAATCTGGTTGTTCTCCAAGGAGTCTGTCAGCAATTGTTTTGCTTGTACCTACTTGTTTTTCAACGAAGGTTGTAAGGACTTCATTAATAATTTCCACATACGGAATTCGCTTGTTTGTGTTATCGCACGTCAATTCCAATTTCCACAAATCGGGTCTTCTAACTTTCAAATGGATTGGATGGGTATCTTCCAGTATTTTCACATCTACTCCACCGGCATTGTGCACTAAAACGCGCTTTTCAGTAAACCGCATTAAATCCACAAAATAGGCTACTGGACTAAGAACGGATTTACAACTTTCGCATTCACAATAGTTTTGGGATCCGAACAAGTCCTCTATACTGTCAACATCTTTTAATCCATTCAATTCTTTTACCCGATTCCAATTGCTGTCTTTACCGATGCCTCTGAATATTTCATCTTTGGTCGGTTTTAAATTGGAAAGTGTTTTATTCAAATAGGGATTCGCTATAATTTCACGGTAAGCAAAATAACCATTTACTGCTGCTTCATGGTAATATTGCGCATTGTACTTGATTTCCATTGCAGCAATTTCATCAATACCTAACTCGCGCATAAGCGACTGATGGGTTGTATTAACAGCTTTTCTGATATTCACTTCTTTTTTGAATAATAAAGCGGCCATGTTACTATCACTACTTAATTGTAGCGATTGTTGTGCAAACGATAATTCTTGAACTAACTCTGGTGTAGACCGTTCAATTCCTTGTATCTTTTCATTCAATTCTCCAGTTTCTAACGAGATGATGGATTCGTTTTTTAAATCGAACTTTTTGTTACTTGAATAAAAAGCCCGGAACTGCGCACTTGGCGAAGGTCTTTGTACGGCATCGAGGGATAGCCACTCTGGTTTTTCGAATAACCTGTATAGAAAGAATGCCGCAGGGTTTTCAGCTTCCACATTGGCCAACACATCATTTACATACGATTCAAGACTTTGTGAATCGGGAAGATTGGTTTTATCTTGTTGAAGCATCCGCACCAATAAATCGCTGTTATACTGGATTAAATCTTCGGTCTTATGAATGCCTTCTTTAGAAAATGCTGTAAGCACATGCGCATTACTTTGTGTTGCTCTTAATAGATCTATCGTGTTATTTAATGTCAACGCATCTAACTCACTCAACTTTTCCTGATCATGCCATTGCGCAATCAACAATGCTTTCTGATCATTGGATGTGGAGAAAAAATGATCTAATTCAGCGTCCTTAATACTGCGTTTCAAATTATCCAAGCTGGATAACGAGCGGAGTAATTGGAGGTTTTCTGCATGGGTTTCATCAGGCTCAGTACCATCTGTTGAATTGGGATTCCGCTCAAGGATGATGACCACTTCTTGTTCTTTACGGTCGATATTCCACAACACCGAGTCCTCCGTACTGTGAATCAGTTTTCCGTCTGCAAATAGCTTAAAATAGAGGTCAGGTCTTTGATCGAAAAACAATTCTTTGAACCGGTTTTCACTAAAGGATAGCTGAAAAGATCCATCTGCATCGCTTGTTGCTTCACCAACAAAATCATCAAAGAATACATCTTTGTCCCATGCTTCGATGCGGAGACCTGCCAGGGGTTCACGCTGTTTATTCACTAATTTCCCGATGATGTGGATGTTCTGTGTTGCCATGATATTTTACGTTTAATTTAAACTGATTTCGTGTTGAGTCCATTATAAACCATTTTATTTCAGACCCTTAAGGGTTTTGTCGAGTTGAGCACGATGTTGTTGAAATGACTCATACGATTTTATCGTTGTTTCATCTATTGTTCTTTTTTGTTCTAACTCCTCAATTCTGGATTGTAGCGTATTATTTGTCGGATCCTTTTCAGAAAGTCCCTTTAAAGAACCAATTTTTTCAATGAGCCCTGGTAGCCCAGACTGAGCTTTTTCATACCTTTCCCGTTCTGCAACAAGTGCATTGTCTATCATATTGATAAAGTCTTTTAAAACAGTTTTATACTGCTCTTTTATTTCAGCAGAGTATGTGTTAGCTTGTGCATAACCAACTGATTTTAATTTTGAAGTGTAATCATCAACTCCTTTGGTACTGTCTTTAAGTGAGTCGTATGCCGCTTTAAACTTTTTCATCAACGTTTTTATCTCAATTGTGTCTTTATTCAGAAAGTAATTTTCCGTTCCCGCTAGACGGTTTAAGAAATGTCCAATTGAATTTGACGGTGACGAAAATGAAAAAAACACACTGTGTTTAATATCGATTGCGTCTTTATTCGGAGATTCATTAGAAGGAATAGCCTTTGCATCTGTCAGTTCACTTAAATCAAATTTTTCCTTACCTGATTTAATTACCTCTGCTTCCCGATCATGAACCTGCATATTAAAAAGTCGGTATTTGGTCGCTTTAAACTTATCTTCGCTTTCAATAGTAACTCTTTGTTCTCTAATTGATTGAGCAATCAGGATCAATGCTTTTTCCAGAGGAATCCCTTTATTATCCGTAGCTCTTAAAATAGTTGATGCCACATTTCTATAAATCTTAGTAGTGCTTTCCCTTTCTGCACTGGCATTTTCCGCTGTAGCTTTCCATTGAATTCTCATGTGACGAAGCGCGTCAGAAAATTTAACAGGATCGGCACCATCCTTATCAACTAGTACGGAAGGTCTGTTATCCGCATAGCAATACAAATTAATCCCCCCCCCAATCCCAATAGGATCGGCACTCAACCACCTGCCCAGCCAAGGCAAATAATAACGCGCACTGTGGTATTCCAATCCTGTTTCTTCATCGCGCTCCATACCTGTATAGCGGTAACGTTTGGCCGCAGATTTAATGGCAGCATTGGTTGCCTGATAAGCCGTTGTACCAAAGGGATGGTATTCTTCATACGAAATGAGTCGTGCAGTTGGTGACCCATCGAGTTCCAATGATGCAGAACCCAAATGGTTGTGCAATTGATAGCGCACTAGCTGTTGTTCGGTGCCATCGTCTACATTGTTTCGGGTTTCAATCATTACAAACCGATGTCCTTCATTCATCAAACTCAAACTTACCCGTTCCAAACCAGCATCCGTGCCACTGTGTTTTTTATACCATTCGTAACCCGCTATATAAATGCGTTCTTCTTTTAGGGTGGGTTGTCCGCCGCCCTGCGCCTGATTTTCGGTTATTTTTCGAATCCGCTGACCGTTGCCATCGTATTGGTAATAGGTTATAACGGGAATGTTATCATCGACACATTGTTGCCGGGATGTCAAGACAACTTCTTCTTTAAAATTCCAACTTATCTGCTCCAAATGGGGCATTTCTTCCAAGAAGCCGTGGGTTGCATGGTGTTTGTACTTCGTGTAATTAGCCGGATTCCCATTATCGCCTATGTGTGTGCTTATTAAGCGATTCGTTGTTGTTTCATAATTGTAGCCCCTTGTCCAGCTCCCCCCTTCAGCCTGGTGTCTCATCTCTTTGATGTTTCCTACTTCATCGTATTGGTAACGCTGCGTGTAATTCCGCACTGCCAGGACATCACCCAAGTTGGTGGATTGCAGATAGGGTTTGTCGTTCCAATTATCACAGGTTCCAAAATTGAGCGCCGTATTGTTTTCTCTTCCTGTTGCTTCTACTAACCGATACGATGCATCATACGTATATTCACTGATTGGTTCAATGAGTGTATTCGCAAAAAAACTGATGGGAATTGCTTTGTCTTCTATCGTTGTAATATTGCCAACTGCATCGTAGGTATAATACAGGTTTTGCAACACGTCATTGTTCAAGCGTTTACTTTCCAATCGTTTCAATCGGAATGTTTCTTTGTCGTAGTAAAACCGCGTACTTACATGATTGCCGTAACTGATTTTTTCACGCTGTCCTTTTTCGTTGTAGTCGATGTTTTTGATGTACGTTGAAGGAACCACATCTCCAGGGAGCAGCACACGTTCGCCATCTAACAAACCTGCTTCATTGTAGGAAGGAGTAATGATGCTTCCATCAGGCGCTGTTTGTTGGGTGATTCTTCCAAGTGCATCTGTTTCTGTAGTAAAGGTGAATCCAGCACCCAGCTCCAGATCTGTTAACAGATTCGCTTCTGTCCAATTGGCAACTTCTTTGTACTTAGCAAATAATTTTCGCGTAGTTGCCAACGGTTGTCCTTTGAAATCAAATTCAAGTGTTTCTAGTAACCCTCCTGTATCGTACTGCTGGATTATTTTCCCCAATACATTGCTGTTTTGCAACGCGACTTCATTAAACCGATTCACATCCGTTCGGATTCCGGTCAACAGACTTTCCCCATATACTATTCTGTTATAAATATTATCCAACGAAGTTGTTCCATCGCCAATGATTACTTTACTGTAACTAGGACGGTGTGCCGTATCATAGAAGTACTGAAATTCATAGTCTCGCTCATCCCAGGTGCGCAGTGGATTGCCCAAGATGTTTGGCATCAACCAACGTTTCCCAGCATCCATACTCTTTTGATAGACTAAGTTACCTAGCATATCATATTTGTAGTGCATCACCGTATTATGACGCGCATCTGTTACTGCACGAAGGTTACCTTCATTATCCAAATCTATCAGCGTACGTTGAAGTTCATCTTCTTCTGTTTGAATGTTCTTATTGTGATCAATTGCTAAAACTGGTCTTCCCAATGTGTCCAAGTGAAGTACATTTGGTGTATCTGCATGCTTGGCTGCTTTAAGAGCCGCTTGGTTTTCTTTTACATCTGCACCAATTGCCGTTCTACTTGCATACCATTCACTTTCCAACACCGTATCATTGGCATCGTAGACTTGTTGTTTCCATGAATCGAATACTGTTTTTGAAAAGGTACCATCTGGTAGTTCTGTTTTGATCATTCGCCCTACTGCATCGTAATATAGAATGGGAGTTACTCCTGTTTCAACCAATTCTTTATCGTCTTCATAGTGCCATGTAGTTGAAAAATAGGGCTCGTATTGTTTTACCGCATTGCCTTTGTTGTTTTTGATCGTTTTTCCGTTTCCTATCCAACGCAATTGTTTCGGCATAGTTGAAGTGGTGTCGATTTCTGTTACAGTTACCGTATTATCGGGATTGACAATTACTTGTTTGGCAAGTCCAGGTTCTGCTTGCACTTTTTTCATGATCACTTCCCCCATACCATTTGAATAGTCAAACGAGATCTGCACGTTACTTGCAGGATTTAAACTTCCATCTGGTTTTCGGTAATGGGTCTCCCTGGTAATCGTAGCCACTGCAGCTGGTTTTCCAGAAGTTAAATAGGCATCAAAATCATACACAAAACGCGTAGTGGCATGATTCAATAAATCCGTTCCACTACTTATTAGATCAACTGAATTCATTGCTTGAAAAAACCCAAGAATAGCTGCGGACTCTGCTCCATCCGTTACTTCCGAAATTCCTGTCAATTCATCCGCTTGATTGCCTTTCCCTAAAACAGCGACTGCTTTCACTAATCCGAGTTCATCACTGATGGATTCTGATAAATTGCCATTGATATCTTTCATTCTTTCGGGAGAAAGCGTGCGGAAATTAAACCGCTGTACGCCCGACTTATTTCCTAAAACATCTGTTGTTTCTTCGATAAACAAATAATACGTACCGTAGTATTTAACCTGGGTGATTGCTCCGTAAGGATCGGTATATGAAATGGGATGGTAAAACCGGTTTTGTACATCGGTCACATTTTCAATTGGCGTCTTCAATTGTGTTGTTCCTGAACGAATCCACCAATTACTATCCCCTTCACTGTTGGTGAACTTTCCTTCAATCAATACCGCATCAGTGACTTTTCCACCAAAAAGATCGGTAACTAATTCTGGCGTATAGGCCAATTGATAACTTTCATACGGTATCGCTAATGATTCAAGGTGATGCAAGGGCAATGCATCTGTGAGTAGATTGTTCGAATACGTGGATCGAACATGCTCGATTAATCGTTTTTGTGCGGTTGATCCTACAACGGGTTTATCCCACTCATGGTATAGGGCCGTATCCGAATTGGCATCGGAAAGAATATCTGTGAAATCACTTAATGTATACAACCCATCGCTTGTTGAAACACCTTTCAGTTCATAGGTTTTAACTTCTGATGACAAGCGCAAGCGGTAAACATCGTTTCCGATCACATCATTGGTAAACTGATTTTGGGTATAACTAATCACCATTTTGTCTTGCGCCGCTTGGGTTTCTACTGGAAGTGTTGCATCAACAACGAAGCGTGGGTACAACACCGAAGCCGATTCCAGTACATTCCCGTATTCATCTAGCTTGACATTCAAACTATGTGCAATGCGCGGATCTGCTACATTTCGCTCATAACCGTAGGTAATTGCCTCACTTTCTTTGACACTAAATACCGCATGTTTGTTCTTGCCTTTGGGTTGTAGTAATTCTATTACACAGTTATGCGTGGCAACTGAATAGGGCGCGCGTTCTTTGAGACGTGCGTCGTTGGAATTGCCCCATTTGACGGCATCTTTTGCAAAGGTTTCTGAGCGCAGTCCCATTCCTTTACACGATCGATAGGCTTCTTGCCATTCTTGTGCTGATAAATGATCCAATACAGATGGGGCTATTCCTGAAGCTGTTATTAGTTTGGCATCTGGGAGTGTGGCTTCAATGGATTGAAATGCTGGTAATCCTTGTCGTTTTAATTCCTCATTGTAAGCATGATACCAATAATCTTTTTCGAATTGATTTAAGATGGTAGCATTCCGCAAAAAAGCCCCCGTATGATTCCAGGTTTTTGTGACTACTGGCTCTTGATGTAAGGCTTCATCTGTGATATTTACAGCTCCACTCTTTACCCAATGCTCAAATGTTTCTGCATCGGTTTGTTCCACCATTCCAAAACCTCTGAATTCGCGTTCAACATGATCATAATATCCATGATGATAACTGTATTCTGAAGTGAATTTGTGCCCTGAAATTTTATCTTCTGTGGTGGTTTTTGAAACACAATGAACAGGGAAATGTAGTTTTGTTACCCACGGTTTTCCTGCTAATTTATCTTCCAGATAAAATTTGGTAGAAGGTGTGTATTCCAGTGAAACTTCTTTACCCAGATTATTTTTAAACGAAACCATGATGTGCGGTTTCTTGCTGTTCATCAAATCAATGTATTTCAGCGGAGCATTATTGTCTTTTGATAATGAACTTGACCAAACAATACAAGCAACTCCATTGCCTAATAAATCGGCTACGGTTATTTTGGCTTGTGAATGAATTTCTGGAAAGGAAGTGATTTCAAAGGGAACTGTACCAAAGCGATTTCCACTCAAGTTTTTCCAGCAGGAGAATTTATTTTTTCCTAAATAGATAATATCAGAGGTGCCCGATCCGTCGATGTCTGCTAATCTTAAGTAAGTTGGATTAAACCCATCGGGATGATCAAAAACAGGTGCATTGTCAAAGCCAACTTTCGCTCCAAATTTTCCATATCCCAAATTGGGCCAATAACACACTTCACCATTTCGGATCCGCAAAATATCGGTCAGTCCATCTCCTGACATATCGGCTAGGTAGATGGTTTGTTTGGAATCTGCGAAAACGATAGCTGGTCCCGCCTCTTCGTCCACAGATTTAAGTGTTGTTCTAGCCTGAGCATATCCATCTCTTCCTTCTGAGGCATACCATGTGAAAACATGATCTTCGGAAATGAACAATTCGGGTTTACCATCGCCATTCAAATCAATCATCCGTGTATTCGGGTCGCCAAAATCAATTGTTGGAAGTGCATTGAATGAACGTAAACTCTGCCATTCATTGTCATCATCCAATTCAAAATAACCTTTGGGCTCTGTACCAAAACTCACCAATTGTTTTCCTCCATCGCCATCTAAATCGGCTAGTTGCAAACGTGATCCTAGTCCAGCAAATGAAGGTTTGGGTGAAACCAATTGTGCGTGTTCAAATTTCCCATCGCCTAAGTTGTGTTTGTAGTACCATCCTGTGGCTTGTTCGGTTAGAATCCCTGATAGACCTTCGTTGTATAAATCGGTAAATTGATATTGTTGCTCATCTAATCCTGATGGTGCATGAACCAAATCATCGGCTGAAATGATTTTTACTTCTTGATTCCAATCGTGTTGTTGGTAAGTATATTCCATAGGCGGAAGGTGCTTGTGCGAATAAGAACCATCCGGTTTTTTGATATAGCCAAATAAGGTGATTTTTTTTAGATACGTGAAATCCTGCTCAGTTGCTGTATCATAATCAAAATTAACCGATTTAATCAACGTTTTTTTATCCGATTGATCTTCTTTGAGTGCCAATTCATCAAAAACATGAAAGAGTAAAACACGTTTACACAAGCGGGTAGTTCTGATTTCAAAACCTGCTTTGTAATCCGAAAAAGCATCAGTTCTAAACAACCACGGTTTTAGTATTTCTGGCGTATTTACATCTGATTCAAGGTAATCTCCGTAATCAAAAACTGTTTGAAACAGGTAATCTGATTCGAGCGGAAAGGCATCTCCAAATTGTTTATAGGGTGTTTTATTGCCATACAAAACCTTCTCTAAATAACAATTGGTATACGTGATTCCACCTGCATTTAAGCGGTTTCGGTTGTGCAATAAGGATGAATCAAATCCTACTGCATCTTCCTTTTTATAATTATAGTGCGTACAATTTCCTTTATCATCAAACACGAATGTTGGCAACCACTCGTAAATCCGTGTGGCATCATCTGGATCTGCAACAATTGAATTGGCTGTCCAACCATAAAGTGTGGTCGTGTTTTCTTTGGTAATTACGCGCCATTTTATGCTCCCAGTGACCTTTTCTGTCCAGCGTTCTATTTTGGCAAACAACCCTTCTGTTCGTGGAAGATAATTTCTGATAATAAACAATCCATCTACTGAAGTACGCTCGTTGATGATATATTCACCCTCTCCATCTAGTTGAAAACTTCCATCATTGTTTCTTTTAAATGCTGGAACCAAATCCTCTGCTTCTGAAAAAAGAAATGTATCTGAGTCAATGAAATCGATGTATTGTGGAAGTCCTTTGTCTGTTTTTCGCTTAATCGAGCCTTGACTCAACTGCCATCCCAAACCAAAAACCCCATTGCCTGATCCAGAATTGTACAAAAGATTCAATGAGGGTGATGCGCCTCTGCTAGGTGAAAAAGGAAGTGGAATCGAGAATGATGAAGTACCATTCACCGCATTTACTGAAAACTTTTCATCAATCCCTTTTAATGCCCCGCCTCCTTTCGGTAACGAAATAGAAGGAACTTCAATGGCGTTCGATTTTGTTTTACCTCCATCTGTTTTTAAAAATTGGGATGTTGTTTTGTTCAGTGAATTGCTCATTGGTCGTATTATTACTTCAGTGTTAGCAGTGAAAACACAACCAAAATCACCTGAAAATACTTCTCTAATGAAAAATCCTCAAGTCAGTGAATGTGGTGTGTGTAAAGCATTTAGCTTAACGGTTCGAATATATATAAATTAATTTAATCGAAAAGAGATCTTAAAACAAAATCACATATAACATGAGTAATTTGTGCTGTTCGATTGACAATTAGCAATATTCATTGTGTGAATCGCAAGTACGAAAATTCTGTCCATCTCAATAAAACACCAATAACTATTATAAGTCTATGGTTTGATGAATATTAATTACAACGGAGCAACGTTAACTGTATCATCTTGCTTTCCATGAGAAATAGTCAATTCATTCACTTCTTTCGTCAATGAATCCATTACTTCGGTATAAATTCGTTGCATTTCTTCTTGGCGAGAAGCATAATAATCATACGACCGCTCAAATCTTTCTGGACTGAAGTGGTATTTTTGAAGGCATTTTTTGCCAGAAAGCGTCATTACTTTATAGTAATTATTCACATGTTGGTAACGGTTTTGCAAATACGATTCTAACACAACCAATTCGCGCATGACAACTACCATCGAATCACGTTCAATCAAATCATCTGGCGCATCTGGTCGATTTAAACCGCGCGAACAAGCACTCAAACTAGCAATAATAAGAACGAGTGCTACTAATTTCATCGACGGAAAGTTAAACGCATTCCAGCTTCACGATAAGTACATGCTTTACCAACTTCATAAACGGGGATTCCATTGACAAACGTTGCTTCAATTCGGTGCTGAAACGTTGTTCCTTCAAATGGAGACCACTTACAATCATAGAACAAGGAATCATTGGTAACAACCGTTTTTTCATTCGGATTCACCAAAACTAAATCAGCATAATATCCTTCACGAATAAATCCTCTTTCCTCCAATTGAAAACAGATCGCTACAGCATGAGCCATTTTCTCCACAACACGTGTTCGGGAAATTTTACCTTCAAGACTTGCTTCTAACATCGCTAATAGAGCATGTTGAGCTAAAGGTCCACCAGAAGGTGCTTGTAAATATCCTTGTTGTTTTTCTGCTAATGTATGCGGCGCGTGGTCTGTTGCAATCACATCAATGCGATTGTCCAACAACGCCTTCCAAATTTCATCGTTATCTGCTTGAGTCTTTACAGCTGGATTCCATTTAATCAACGATCCTTTTGTCGCATAATCAGCATCGGTAAACCATAAATGATGAATACATGCTTCGGAAGTAATCCGTTTTTGCTCCAATGGAATATCGTTTCGGAACAAATGGGTTTCTTTTCCAGTCGAAATGTGTAAAATATGTAATCGCGTATTGTGCTTTTTTGCTAGTTCAACAGCGAATGAAGAAGACAAATAACAAGCTTCTTCACTACGAATCAATGGATGAGCAGACATAGGTATTCGATCACCGTATTGTTCTTTAAAAAGCTCCATATTCGCACGAACAGTTGCTTCATCTTCACAATGTGTCGCAATTAAAAGAGGAACCTCAGCAAACAGTCGATCCAAAGCAGCTGTATTGTCTACCAACATATTTCCAGTGGAAGATCCCATAAAAATCTTAACCCCACACACATTCTTCCCATCTGTTTTCAATACTTCTTCGAGGTTGTCATTTGAAGCTCCCATGAAGAAGGAATAGTTGGCAAAAGCAGTTCGTTCGGCTATATCGTATTTATCTTGCAATAAAGTTTGCGTCAATGCATTTGGAACCGTATTCGGCATTTCCATAAACGAGGTAATTCCTCCTGCAACCGCAGATCGTGATTCACTCGCTATTGTACCTTTATGCGTCAATCCTGGTTCACGAAAATGAACTTGGTCATCTATACAGCCTGGAAGAAGTAACAATCCAGAACAATCGCGTTCATCTATTGCTCCTTGTACCGCTATAGTAGAATCAATTTTAACGATACGACCATTTTCGATCAATACATCAGCTACTCGTTCGGTGCCTTCATTGATCAATGTTGCTGATTTCAGTAAAATTCGTGTCATTAGTATTTCATTTTGCGCATTTTCCATACGCCGAAGAATGCTTCTTTGAAAATTCCAGATGACATTTTAGATTCGCCATAAAGTCGATCTACGAATGTAATTGGAACTTCGATTATTTTAAATCCTTTTCGTTTAGCAGTATACTTCATTTCAATTTGGAACGCATATCCTTTAAACTGGACTTGATCCAAATCAATTGCTTTCAAGACTTTTGATGAGTAACACATAAATCCAGCTGTAGTATCAGAAATGCCAAGGAACAAGATCATCCGCACATAGATAGAAGCAAAATAAGACAATAAAACACGACCAATTGGCCAGTTTTTCACCTTACCTCCTTTGCAATAGCGTGAACCGATGCTCAATTGTGCTCCTCCTTGCGTACAAGCAGCTAATAAACGAGGTAAATCTGCTGGATTGTGCGAAAAATCGCAATCCATTTCAAAAATATAGTCGTAGTTATTGGCTAATGACCATTTAAAACCATGAATGTAAGCTGTTCCTAAACCTAATTTACCTGTTCGTTCTTCTAAAAAAATACGATCAGGGAAGCTCAATTGTTCTTGTCGAATCAAATCGGCAGTTCCATCAGGAGAATTATCGTCTACAAAAAGAATATGGAACGAATCATCTAACGCCATGACTGTCTGAGCCATGCGCTGAACGTTATCACGCTCATTGTATGTAGGAATTATGACAACTGTCCGTATCACTAGTTTTTCAATTAATCGGTAAAATTAGTCATTTATCTAGTTCGTAGCCTGTGTTATGCTTTAAATTTGACATACTTTAATAAATGATTCAAAAAGTAGCAACTTGCTTTCGTATTTTTGCACCATGTTGTTCTTCCGTCAAGCATTTTTTTGTTTTGGTGTTATTCTCTTGAATACACTCGGAAATATCCAAGCTCAGACTTCCTTAAACATGGAATTACTCGATCGTTGGAGTGAAGATTCGCTGATTAATAACACAACACTTGTTCGTTATAGTGATTGTTTCGGATTTGTTTGGAAAGGGCAAGAATATGCAGTCGCAGGTTCCACTGAAGGAACACATGTTTTTTTAATTACAGATGATCATACATTTGTTCCAAAAGGTTTTATAAAAGGTCGTTACTCCAATACAGCGGTTTATCATCGGGATTATGCAACCTACCAACACTATTTATATGCTGTTTGCGATGAAGGCGTGAGTGATTTACAAATCATCGATTTTCAGTATTTACCAGATTCCATTCACTTGGCTGCTGAAGATTCGCTTTTGTTTGGTCGTGTTCACAACATTTTTATTGATACCATTCAAGCCAAACTTTACTCCTGTATCCACCGATCAACTATTAATACGCAAACGATCGATGCAGCAATGAAGATTTTCTCATTGGCAAATCCATTACAACTAACCGAATTATGGTCTGGACCTGATGATATTCCAGAAGTGCACGATTGTTATGTTCGCAATGGAAAAGCACTATTGAATTGCGGTTTTGATGGATTACGTGTATACGATTTTACCAACACCAATTCTCCACAATTTCTTGATTCTAAAGGTTTTTACAACGATCAAGGTTACAATCACCAAGGTTGGCTTACTCCGAACGGAACTACCTATCTATTTGCCGATGAAACAAATGGTACGCGCATCAAAAAATGCTCGTTTAATGGAAGTATTGTAACAATCAAACAACTCTTTGGAACCAATTACCAAAACGGATCAGTTCCTCACAACATCATGGCAACTGACACATTTGCATTTGTAGCCTATTACAATGAAGGTGTGCGCGTATTTGATCTAAGATACAATCCACCGCTTGAAATTGCTCATTACGACACGTATCCAGACGATCATCTTTTTAAACTCAACGGCAATTGGGGGATTTACAGTTTATTGCCGTCCAAACGACTGTTAGCAATGGATCGACAATACGGATTGTTTTTATTGGATTTTAAACGAGACGCTTTCAAAGCACTAGCCGAAGAAGAAAGCTCTGTACTCTACCCAAACCCATTTCAAACGGGTGAATTGATCACTGTGCGGCTTCCCTACTCGATTTCAACCTTTTCATGGGAGTTATTTGACAACAACGGTCGAATGATTCATCAGGGAACGATAAACGATCAAAATTACCTCGAATTACAACCAATGCTTGCAACCGGAATCTATCAATTGCGCTTGACTTATTTTAATTATTTGAATGATGAAATTCGAGAAACATTGAAGATTAGTGCGTTGTGAAATCAAACGCAAATCTTACATTGTTAATTCAATATATTCTTCAGTTGAGATTACAAAAAACTGTATATCAATGTTATATATTCCGTAATACGTGTCCGCCGTGGTGGATTGCGGGATTACTAAACGTTATTATTAATCTGAATATGGTATTATGAATACTACTAACATTCGTTACGCTTTTACTTCTTTGCTTCACTTCTTGTGAAAACACCATTGTTACTGAATATGATACAGTGAAGGCGAAAAAAATGATTTTAATGAATGAAGACGGGAAGGAATTTTTGTTGACTGTTGATAAAGAAGGCGTTTTACAAGTGGAGGAATCTGTGATTGATTAATCCTTTTGTTCCATCATAGATTGATTCAACGCATCTTGCGTCAAATCAAACTCAAATCCTTTACCAGCCAAATAACGTTGCAATTTGATCCGTTTTTTCCATGGATCTGATTCATTGGAAAGCTCGCGTAATTTCTTTTCCGTTTCCTTGATTAAAATGGAATAGTACTCCTCGTTATCAATGGTTTTTAATCCTCGTTGAATGGAAACATTACTAACGAATTTTAACTTGAGTGCTTGTTTGATTTTGAGTCGACCCCAATGTTTGATGCGCAGTTTACCAGAAACAAAGGCTTCGGCAAACCGTTCTTCATCGAGAAAACGTTCCATTATCAAGTGAGCCATGAGACGATCTTTTTGATCTTCATCTAACCCCCAGAAACGTAATTTAGTGATTACCTCAGAATGGCAACGCTCCTGATATGCGCAATAGGCTTCGATTTTCGCTTTGGCCTCCAGAAACGAAAAATTGCCCTCTGACATCAGAGAGCAATTTCATTGTTATTTCCATCCAAGAATGTATACTCCAATAAATGATGTGAAGTAACACCTCGAACAACGACGCGTTTTTTGTACTTAAAAAACCATTTCCATTGTTTAGACATAAACCCTTGTTTGAAATACGCTTCAATGTAAGGGTGAACAAGCAATGTTAATTTCTTTTCCTTGCGATCTTGCAGCAAGTAATTCAAATTGTTTTCAATTTCTTCAGCAAACAGAATAGAAGCTGTTACCTCACCTGTTCCATTACATGTAGGACAAGCTTCAGATGTATTAATATCTGTTTCAGGTCGCACACGCTGACGTGTAATCTCTACAACACCAAATTTAGATGGAGGAAGAATATTGTGTTTTGCTCGATCCGATTTCATGAATTCCTTCAATTTTTCGAACAAAATTTTATTATTCTCTCTATCGTGCATATCAATAAAATCAATACACACAATTCCACCCATATCGCGCAATTGCAGTAATCGAGCAATTTCTTCTGCTGCTTCAATATTCGTTGCCAATGCATTGGATTCTTGACCATCAGCACCCTTACGGTTTCCTGAGTTCACATCTACAACATGCATCGCTTCTGTATGCTCAATAATTAAATAACCTCCACTTTGCAACGGAACTTTTTTACCAAACATAGCTTTGATTTGTTTATTGATTCCAAAACGTTCGAAGATGTCTAACTTACCATCATACAACTTCAATATTTTCTCACGTCCTGGGGCAATTCCGCTGATATATTCTTTCAATTCAACCATTAGCTTTTCGTCGCTAACATGAATATTCGTGAAATCAGCATTCAATAAATCGCGTAAAATAGAAGACGTTTTATCAATTTCTCCTAAAACACGTCGAGGTGGTTTCGCATTCTTCAAATTGGAATGCATTGTTTTCCACTTCTCTAGTAGATTGCGTAAATCCTGATCTAAAGCCTCTACTTTTTTAGTAGCAGCAACAGTTCGGATAATTACGCCAAAATTTTTGGGCTTGATGTCATTCATCAAATCTTTCAAACGTTCACGTTCTTCTGGAGACTTGATTTTTTGTGAAATGGAGATTTTATCAGAAAAAGGAACGAGTACCAAATATCGCCCAGCTAGAGTTAGCTCCGAACATAAACGCGGACCTTTACTAGAAATGGGTTCTTTTGCTACTTGCACCAAAATTGGAGAAGATGTAGAGACGATATCTCCCATTTTCCCATCCTTTGGAATGTCTTTCTCCGATTTGAAATACAACAAATCAGCAACACTTTGCTTTCCGTGCAAGGTTTCACGGGTGAATTTATCTAACGATTGAAACTGAGGACCTAAATCGAGGTAATGCAAAAACGCATCTTTCTCATATCCTACATCAACAAAGGCAGCATTTAGACTTGGGACTATTTTCCGAACTTTACCTAGGTAAATATCACCTACCGCAAAATCAGTTACCCCTTGTTCTTCGTGTAATTCAACCAATCTACCATCGCGAAGGAGCGCAAGCCATACGCCCGAGGGACGCGTGTCTACGACTAATTCTAAACTCACGAAAGTACTATTAGAAAATGACTAAAATAGAAGGACTTAGTAGGCAAATACCTACTAAGTCCTTCGAACTTCTTAAAGAAGATTATTTCTTCTTCTTATGACGATTTTTTCTTAGTCGTTTCTTACGCTTGTGCGTCGCCATTTTATGTCTTTTTCTTTTTTTACCGCTTGGCATAGCAATGATTATTTATGATTATTAATACTGTAATTACAATTCAAACGCTC
Organism: Fluviicola sp.; assembly: GCA_043721195.1. GTDB lineage: Bacteria > Bacteroidota > Bacteroidia > Flavobacteriales_D > Crocinitomicaceae > Fluviicola. The sequence goes on from JAYSRF010000173.1 coordinate 18,324, forward strand.
CAAAATGAAGCACTCCCATTTGGTAAACAGGAGTGCAAAGATATAAAAATAAGTTTTTCCACATCGGGTTGATGCAAAAAAGAAGGAATTATTTTACTACTACCTTGTTTTTCACTTCATCAACGAACGTTTTTGCCGGTTTAAATGAAGGAATATTGTGCGCTGGAATGATGATAGTTGTGTTTTTTGAAATGTTACGACCAGTTTTCTCAGCTCTTTCTTTCACTACGAAGCTACCGAAACCTCTCAAATAAACATTCTCACCTTTCGTAAGTGAAATTTTAATAGAAGTCATGAATGCTTCTACAGCCTTTTGAGCTTCATTTCTCTCCAATCCAGTTCCTTCTGCGATTTCAGCAACGATGTCTGCCTTTGTCATTTTACTTTAAATTATAAGATTTTCAACAATTTGATTTTCAGGACAAAAGTAGTTTCTAAAAAGGGTTTATTTTTGCTTTCAGAGAATTTTTATTAATAATTTCCCTAAATGGCTCATTTTGTTCTACAAATTAACGATTGGTACAGACTAAACGCTCGAAGCCTTCCATGGAGGGAGACGAAAAATCCCTATTTCATCTGGTTATCTGAGGTCATTTTACAACAAACAAGGGTTGATCAAGGTCTAAATTACTACCTAAAGTTCATTCATGCATTCCCAACTGTTGAAAATTTGGCCTTAGCTGATGAAGAACACGTACTTAAACTCTGGCAAGGATTAGGTTATTATTCACGTGCTAGAAATTTACATAAAACGGCCAAGGAGGTTGTTGAACGATTCAATGGCGAATTCCCTGCCTCTTACATTGATTTATTGTCGCTGAAAGGAATTGGTCCATATACAGCTGCTGCAATAGCATCTTTTGCCTTCGACCTGCAACATGCAGTGGTCGATGGAAATGTATACCGTGTTTTGAGTCGCTATTATGGAATTGACACCCCAATCGATTCAACGGAAGGGAAGAAAGAATTTCAATCTTTAGCTTCAACATTGATTCCAGCTGACCAACCTGCGCTGTTTAACCAATCAATAATGGAATTTGGTGCGCTGTTTTGTACACCTGCAAATCCAAATTGTGAACAATGCCCCCTTCTTGATTCCTGTCAATCTGGTAGCAACCAATTATACAAACAGCGCCCAATAAAAGCAAAAAAGACCACTGTTCGAGATCGATACTTTCATTATTTCCATATAGAATTCGATCAACAGATTGCCATTCATAAACGCGAATCAAAAGATGTGTGGCAACATTTGTATGAGTTTCCTATGATTGAAACAACAACTGCTGAACTATTGAATACTGATTTAGCTTCACTTTCAATTGATTCAGCTCGGTTAAATACACAATACACTTCAAAACACATCTTAAGCCATCAGCGTATTCATGCTATTTTCTATACATTGAATGAAACTGTCTTGGCTGATTTTCAGGGATTAAACACGGTGAGTTTATCAACATTACATGATTTACCCATCCATCGGTTAATGCATCGATATGTTGAAAAGTACCTGTCATGACGGTTTAATTTTAGTTATATTTGTGATTATGGCTGGAAGTGTTAACAAAGTGATTTTAATCGGAAACTTAGGGAAAGATCCTGAGATCCGTCGACTTGAAAACGGAGCTATCGTTGCAAATTTCCCGTTGGCTACCTCTGAAACATATATCGACAAAACGACAGGTGAACGTCGTGAAACAACCGATTGGCACAACATTGTACTTTGGAGAGGTTTGGCTGAAATTGCAGAAAAATATGCGAAAAAGGGTCAGAAAATTTATGTTGAAGGAAAATTAAAAAACCGTTCATGGACTGACAAAGAAGGCAATACGCGCTATTCTACGGAGGTTCTTGGAGAGGAAATAACCTTGCTTTCACCAAAAATTGAACATCCTCAAACTCCAACAAACGCGCCCTACCCCACTCAACCTCCATCTGATCCAAGTCCAATGGACATAAAATCAAATTTGGAAGATGATTTACCATTTTAAACCACTATGGACAGTATTGACCCCATGAACAACGATCCATTACCCGTCATTTTGCAGGCCGGAGTAGGCGTTTCTGATATAATGATTTACTCCATCCTGCTCATTTTATTAATTGCTTGTTCAGCACTATTTTCTGCCTCTGAAGTTGCGTTTTTTGGACTCAGTCCCGTAGATAAAGATGATTTAAAAAACGACGGAACAAAAAGCAGCAAACAAGTCCTGCAGTTATTATCTAAACCAAAAGGCCTTCTCGCAACCATGCTCATTAGCAACAACTTAGTGAATGTCTGCATCATTATCCTTTCAACAGGATTGATTGATAAAGTATACCCTGTAGTTGGCGGGAATGGTACTATCCGTTTTCTATTAGAAGTTGTAGGAATTACATTCGTTTTGCTTTTATTAGGTGAAGTTGCTCCCAAAATATACGCTTCGAGAAACAATAAAGCAGCCGCTCGATTCATGGCTAAACCACTTTCGTTTATATATGTATTACCTCCCATTTCATGGATTCGTATGTTGATGGTTTCTGGTACAAGTCTCATCAATAGACGAGCGAAAAAACGAGGAATTAACCTATCATCCGATGACCTGGAACAAGCGTTGGCACTCACCAAGGAAGAAAGTACATCTGAAGACGAACACCGAATATTAGAAGGAATTATCAAATTTGGAAATACCGATGTACGCCAAATTATGCGATCACGACTGGAAGCTGTTGCTATTTCAAAAGAAAGCACTTTTCAAGAAGTCTTAGCCATGATTCTAGAAGCAGGTTATTCGCGCATTCCAGTTTTTGAAGATTCATTTGATAATGTAATTGGCATCTTGTATATCAAAGATTTATTGCCCTTTCTTCACGACGACTCCTACGATTGGACACAACTTATGCGCAAACCTTATTTTGTGCCTGAGAATAAAAAAATCGATGATTTATTGAAAGAATTCCAAGGAATGAAAATGCACATGGCCATTGTTGTTGATGAATACGGTGGATCAAACGGTTTAGTAACATTAGAAGATGTTTTAGAAGAAATTGTTGGAGATATCACAGATGAATTTGATGACGATGAAATTGTTTTCACCAAAATCGATGATGATACCTACCTTTTTGAAGGAAGAACTGCTCTTATCAACTTTTATAAAGTGCTGAACTTAGACGGAAAAGAGTTTGAAACCAGTAAAGGTGAATCAGATACTTTGGGCGGTTTTGTAACCGAACAAGCGGGGCGCATTCTAAGAAATAATGAATACATTCGCTTCAACGGGCTTAAGTTAATTGTAGAATCGTCTGATAAGCGCCGAGTAAAAATGATCAAAGCTGTTATTGAACATGAATAATCTTAGATTTATAAGTTGTATTGGAATAGTACTCATCTGCTGGTTCATTCAAGCATGTGAAGATAAACCACCCATTCCAAAACCACCAACGTATTTGCGTTCCGATTTTCCAGCTCACAGTTATAAACGTACAAATTTAGATTGTCCTTACAGCTTTGAATTATCTGAAATTTACACCTACACTCCTGTCATGCAAAACGGTGAGAAATCGTGCCATTTAGATATCAATTTAGGCCAACTCAACGGAGTAATCAATTTTTCATACATTGAGATGGAACACCCATTGAAAGATTACATTGATTATGCTTTAGCAAAAGTGGACGAACATAAAGTGAAGGCAGATGCAATTGATGATAGTCAAATCATACGACCAGACGCTCATGTTTATGGAACATTCTTCGAATTAAAAGGAGAGGTCGCTTCACCGTTTCAATTTTACTTAACAGATTCTACCAATCGTTTTGTCAGTGGAGTTGTGTATTTCAATAGTCGCCCAAACTATGATTCACTTCGTCCGAGCTTGAATTACCTCAAAGAAGATTTAATGCGCTTGATGAATACGTTTGAATGGGAGAAATGAATTCGAAATTGAAAATTGAAAATTGAAAATTGAAAATTATTGTACATTGATAATTTTACATTTTCAATTTATCAGAGCCATTTGTCGTTAAAATGCACCTGTTAATCTACGGATATCTTCCGCTTGTGTTAAAAATTAAAACTCCTTCTTTAGACTGCATTTATTTCTGTAAATTTAAGCAAACTATAAGGCTTCAATATGAAAAAACTACTTTTGGTAGCATCTCTCTCCTTTTCGATGTTATCACTTGCTCAAGATTACTCTCGGGCGAAAATTATTACTGGAAGTGACGGATTAAAACAACTAGCAGAACTAGGAATTGCGGTAGATCACGGAACAGTAAAGCGAGAAACCTATTTCATTAGTGATTTTTCAAGTGCTGAAATTCAGCAAATAAAAGATGCAGGATTTGAAGTAGAAATCATCATTTCAGACGTGAAACAATACTACATTGACCGCAATTCAACTACAACTGAACCAACTCGAAATGTAAATTGTTCGGGCCAAGGTGGTGGAAATGGCTACAGCACTCCAACTGTTCCTACAAATTTCAACCTCGGTTCAATGGCTGGTTTTTATACCTACCAAGAGTTTATCGACGAAATTGATGCAATGGCTGCACAATACCCGAATTTGATTACAGCTAAAGCACCAATCAGTACTTTTCTGACACATGAAAGTCGACCGATTTATTTCATGCGAATGTCAGATAATCCTTCAACTGACGAAGCAGAACCTGAGATTTTATATACGGCAATTCACCATGCCCGTGAACCAAATTCGCTTTCTGAAGTGATTTTTTACATGTGGTATTTATTGGAAAACTACGATAACAGTGAGGAAATTCAGTTTTTATTGAACAATACAGAATTGTACTTCGTACCTATGATTAATCCTGATGGATACATTTACAACGAAACAACCGATCCAGGTGGCGGCGGTATGTGGCGTAAAAATCGACGTAACAATGGTGGAAGCTATGGTGTTGATTTGAACCGTAATTATTCCTATCAATGGGGAACAACAGGTGTGAGTATGACTCCATCTGCTGATACGTATCCAGGAACGGCAGCTTTTACGGAGCCAGAAACACAAGCCATGAAATGGTTCTGTGAAAACCGAGATTTTATCTTTGCATTCAACGCTCACACGTATGCTGATGACATTTTACATCCAATTGGAACAACTGTTGCAGAATTTGCGGTAGATCACGATTATTTCCAAGCATTTACTGGTCACATGGTTCAATACAACGGCTATTCTAATCTGAAAAGCTCCGATTTATATCCAGCCTCAGGCGATTCAGATGACTACATGTACAAAGTTGATACTGTTCAAAAACCAAAAATCTTCGCAATGACGCCAGAAGTAGGTAGTGACGGCGATGGATTTTGGCCAGCGTCTGTAGATATTACAGGCATCTGTCAAGAAATGGTATTCACCAATTTGATTCTTGCACATTTGTCACATAAATACTTAGTTGTAAATGACACAGATCCTTCAACGATAGAAACCATGACAGGTAATTTTAACCATTCTGCGTACCGATTAGGTCAAGAAAGTGGTGGAGTTACTGTTTCAATCGAAGCTTTACAAGGAATTCAATCTGTTGGTGGTGGTACATCGCACAACTTAGCAATCATGCAAACAGAAAATGGTGCAATTAGCTACACATTGGATCCAGCTATTCAATTTGGAGATCCAATTCGTTATATTTTAAAAACCGAATATGGTCTTTGGACGAAACGCGATACCATTGAAAAAACATTTGGTGCATTGACTTCTCAATTCATTGATGATGCAACAAACGTTACAAATTGGACTGGAAACTGGAGTACAACTTCGAACATTTATGTTTCTCCTACCCAATCATTTACTGAAAGCCCAACTGGTGATTACTCAAACAATACAACTCGCACATATACCTTAAATCAATCGGTTGATTTAACAAATGCAACTGCAGCTGGTGTTCGGTATTACGCTCAATGGGAAATTGAAAACGACTATGATTTCTGTCAATTTCAAGTTTCTGTAGATGGAACAAATTGGATAGGGCAATGTGGTCTTTATACGAATCCAGGAAGTTCAGCTGGAGGAGTTCAACCAGCAGATGAGCCACTTTACGATGGTGTACAATCTACTTGGGTATTGGAAGAAATCAATTTGAGTGACTACCTAGGACAAATAATCAATGTGCGTTTCATCTTGAAATCTGATGGCGGTGTACGCATGGATGGATTCTATTTTGACGATTTCCAATTGATGTATAACTTGACTGATGTTGGAATAAAAGAAAACGGTTTAACAATTAAAAGCATGCCTAATCCAGCAAACACGTATGCACAAATTGGGTTTGAGCAACCAATTTCTCAAGGTACCATAAATGTCTATTCAATGGCTGGTGAGTTGATTTATTCAGAATCTGTTCATGAATTGACCAATAAAATTACGTTGAACACTTCTAATTGGAATGATGGAATGTATACAGTTGTTGCTTCCAATACCGAACAATTTATACTTCCAACAAAATTGGTGATTGTTCACTAAAAAAGAATTGTTATTTTGAAAGAGGGTGTGTAAACATCCTCTTTTTTTTGATCCAAACTCTTGGATTGCTATTTGGGTATTTTTCTGCATAAAAAAAGAGGCGGTCTATTCAGACAACCTCTTCAACACTTATAGAACGAATTGATCAAAAACTAATCAATCCATTTATCGTCTTTCATTTCACCGAGTATTACTACATCTTTTGTTCGTGAGTAATCTTCTGCTGCAAGTAACATCTGCTCGCGTGTGTCGCGACGAATGCGGATGCCTTGTGAGCCAGAATTGCGTACTTCAATGTAGAAACCATCGCGCAATCGTGCTGGCTTAGTTGGAGGTCTTCCCATATTGTCTGTAAATTTCTTCGTCTAATATAACAAAAGACACAATGAAAAGTTTAAAATTATATTTTTTTATGAGTCCAACAAATTATTGCTTGAAATCCCAACGTTGAATTTACGTTGTTTAAATCGAATACTTTGAATCAATCCTACGATAGAAAAAGCCAAGGAAATGAAACAGTAAAACATAAATCCAATACCAACTTCATCAAAACTCATTGAACCAGGAGAGGTCATCATACCTAAGTTCCATAACAAAAATAATCCTGTAATTGCCAATCCAATGATTCCAAAAACACGCATTGTTGTTGTTTTTACTTTTACAATTCCCATAATGTTTGCGAAGATGAAAAACAGAAAGAAAAATAGTGAAACCATTCCAGCCTCCATTGTTATGTCAGAACTTGAATCATAGGATGAATACGAATAACTGTTGAACGTATCATAACTCGATAAGATCGAATCCATTCGTGCTGAATTGACTTCTCCAACATAATATCCTGCTACAATAAAAAACACGAGGGAAAATACTATTCCAATAATATAAAGTGCTCTATTCATAATTTTAAATTTTGGTGAATATAAAAATATTTTTCAAAAATGGCTGTTATTCACTGAAAGTTAAGTGTTTATACTCGCTGTAAAATAGGACAATGTTCATCATTAATACCTTAATCTATGACTTTACTTGAAACGAACCGTATAAAGGTATACCGTATTTAAAAGAATTTGAAGGCGAGACTGCAGGTTATTCCATGATATTTAGGTGTTTTCTTTGTATCAATCAAGTGGTTAAAATTGCTAGTAATTTCTATTCACTACTAGAGACTAATCAAAGATCCATTGTTGGATCAATAAAGCTTTGATCTATTGATAAATAAGCATGAACAAGAATCAACTAATTTTAACAGAATAGTTAAGTGTCACTTGAATTGGATTTTAACCTCCAACTTTAGTCGAATAATAAGTTCCCGTTTCGGTTACATCCATATCGATTAATTTCCAACAGATAAACAGCACGAGTAAATGATCCACTCGGTTTTTAGGAAGCTGACTCATTCGGTACAATTTACTTAGCGTTACTGATGCTTCTTGAGCAATCAACCCTAAAAGATGCGTTTCTTCGTCTCCGAATTTTTCTGGTCGAGAAGCATTTCGTTTTTGTTGCTTCCAAACTCCCAAGAGGATTTTATTTGCAAGAAGTGTATGGTCTTTCCTACGCACAAATACTTTCCATTTACCATCTTCATCAGGAGAAGAGATCGGTTTATCTGCTGATGGCTGAACCACAATTTCCAACACTAATCGCATGTCTTCTTGCCAAACCCGTGATTCAACAATCAATTTGGGTTTGCAATAAAGATCTACTGCCGCGTCAATCATGTGGATTTCTTCGGACGGATCGATTCCAGTGATTTTACCATTGTCTTTAACACCGATCAATAAACGACCACCATCTGTATTCGCAAATGCTGAAAGGGTACGCGCAATTTTCTTGGAGTCATCAATCCTGAATTTAAAATCCTGCCGTTGGTGTTCTCCTTCGCGAATAAAAGCTTTGAGGGTCTCCATTGTAGAATACTTAACGATTCAAAATCGCAATTAATTGGTTAAATTCCAAATTTGCCAAGCTTTTAAAGCTTGCTCTCGCAACATAGACAATCCGTTTAAAGTTGTAGCTCCAGCATTGGCGCTTTCTCTCAAAAATTTGGTTTGTTCTGGATTGTAAATCAAATCAATGACCAAATGATCTGGTGTGAGGAACTCAAATGGAAACGGAACGCATGCATCAAGAGCTGGAAATGTTCCAACGGGCGTACAATTGATGATCACTTTACACGCTCGCAACATGTGTTCATTGATGGAATCGTAGCTGAATTCTAAGTCATTTTTAGGTGAACGAGAAATCCAGATTACATCTACTCCAATGGATTCAAAAACAGCAGCAACCGCTTTGGATGCGCCACCTGTTCCAAGAATTAACGCGCGTTCATGTTGATTGGTCAAAAAGGGTTTGATGGATTGATGAAAACCAAAAGCATCTGTATTATGACCAATCGTTTTTCCATTGCGGAATTCAACAACGTTGACAGCCCCAATTTTCCGAGCAGTTTCCGATAATTCATCTAAAAAGGGAATAATCGTTTCTTTGTATGGAATGGTGACGGTTAAACCAACTAAATTGGCTAAAGCAAAAATTGCTGTTACTTCTTCAATGGTTGCTATTTCAAAATTCGAGAATATAGCATCGATTCCTTCACGTTCAAATTTCTCCGTGAAAAAAGCTTTTGAAAAGGAATAATCGAGTTGTTTACCGAGTAAGCCAAACTTACGCATGTTTCTTACCGAATTTGGATTTGAGGACACTGATAACCATCGGAAGTACAGAAATAAAGATGATTCCCAAGCATACTTTTTCAATATTTTCACGAATCCAAACGATGTTTCCTAAGAAATAGCCTGCCAATGTTAAACTGAAAATCCACAAAAATCCACCAAGTAGATCAAAAAACACAAATTTGCGGTATTTCATTTTACCTATTCCAGCTGCGAATGGCATAAATGTTCGAACTAAGGGAACAAAGCGTGCCATGATAATTGCAGAAACGCCTCTTTTTTCAAAAAATTGTTCGGCTTTTTCCAATAACGATTGTTTCACTAATTGACGACCTCTAATTTTCCAATTGAGTACACCTAATCCTAATTTTCTACCGAGCCAATAATTAACATTGTCGCCTAAAATTGCTGCAAAAAAGAGTAACCCCAATACATAAAAGAGGTTTAAATCTCCAGAAGCGGCAAACAATCCAGCGGTAAACAGCAAGGAATCACCTGGTAAAATTGGCATTACAACCAAACCCGTTTCAATAAAAATAACAAGGAAAAGAATTACATAAATTGCAGTTCCATAATGATCAAATATCCATTCAAAATCTAAATGGAAAATGTGTTGAAATAATTCTACCATGTTACGAAATTAATCTTTTTCTGAGGAAAGTAAGTTGAAGTGAACAGATTTTGGCTAGATCGTCATTGATTAAATACACCGAAAAGTATTTCGATTAGGAAATTTTCACACTGATTTCCATTTGAAAAACGGCCACTTGTTCATTTGTGTTATCATAAGCAAGTACTTCCACCCAACCATTCTGGCGTTCACCTGTTTTAATAGCCAATTCTACAAATCCTTTGATTTTTTGACCTTCTGTGCAGACAAAACGCACCTCACTTTGTGCTCGTTTCAAAAATTGAGCATTCATTGCTTTAAATGCGAATTTTGGCTGAACACCAAGCGCATTACAAAAATAGAAAACGTGCATTCCAGCAGCCACATCAGCTCCAATTGCCAATGCTCCAAAATACATGCTTTTTAAATGATTCTTGGTTCTACGACGCAAGCTTATACGCACAATCAACGATTCATCATTTATTTCTACTAATCGTGGACGTACAAATCCGATGAGTGGAATATACCACCAACCCATAATGCGTAACATCCAACGCCAGTGGGAGATACTTTTTTTATTCGCCATCACTTATCAATTCATGTATGATTTGTGCCATTGGGCGAATATTGTGCACATGTTCGATACTTGGACCAGCGCACCAAACCGTTTTATAAGTGGCCCCAAAAGCAGCTTTTTTCAAGCGTTGCATTCCACGATAAAACACTACAGCCTTTACCCACTTTTTTAAGCGTTTATTTTTATTTAAGAAACGTTCAAACCAATTTTGTTCTGTACCAATATCCTTCACATACGGGGTTTTAATTACCGTACACGGTGTTCCTGATAATTTGGTGGTCGTCACAATATCTTTCGCGCCAAAATCGACACACGCTTGTTTGTATTCTAGAGAAACTCCTGATTCTTCAGATGCAATGAAAATACTTCCAATGGAAAATCCATC
>JAYSRF010000174.1:0-9357 GCA_043721195.1 Fluviicola sp.
TTCGTCTGCTTGTGTTTCGTGATTACGGGAGAATTTTAAGCCAATGATTCCTTCTGTTACTTGTTTCAAGAATTGACGATTTCCAGCAATAATGCTTAATAACGCATCAACACTATACATTTTTGTCATTTGTTGTGTCGAATGGCGCAAATCTGCATGACCAATTTCATGACCCATAACTCCAGCAAATTGCGCTTCATTATCGAGGAATTTCAAGATTCCAGTATACACATAAATGTAACCGCCTGGCGTACAAAACGCATTCAAAATACTATCATTTTTAATGATGCGAATACGCCATTGAAAATCGTCCTTGTGTTTTACATTGCCAGAATTCAAAATAGCATCACGTACTTTATAAACATACGCATAAACCGCTTTGTTACTAGCTGAATCAAGTAATGGATATTCTTTCTGATTTCCATCAATTTCACCTGCAACTTGTGCTCCTAATTGACGATCTTGGTCAATGGTAAATAGATTAAATCCTCCACCTCCTTGTTTTGAAGTTTTACACATCGATAGGAATGATCCTAAGAATACTGTAACGAGGGTAATCAATGCGATTCTTTTCATGTGTTTGCTTTTTTACAAAAATACTCTTTTCGGTATTACAATGAATATGCCAAGTTGCTTTATCAATAAGATCGTTTAATGATCCGTGTTCACTACATTTGTGTGTGCAATCGTCCAATACAGATCTTCAACTCAAATTAAAAACACTTCCCGAAAAACCGGGGATCTATCAGTATTTTGATAAAGATGGAATCATAATCTATGTCGGAAAGGCAAAAAACCTCAAGAAACGTGTAACGTCGTATTTCAACAAAAATCACGAGCAAGCGAAGACGCATATTCTGGTCAAAAAGATTGCAGACATCCACTACATTGTTGTTGAAACCGAGAATGACGCATTGTTATTGGAAAATAACCTCATTAAAAAATACCAGCCGCGCTACAATATCCAACTCAAAGACGATAAAACGTATCCATGGATTTGTATTCGCAAAGAACCATTTCCGCGTGTATTTTCTACCCGTCAAATGATCAAGGATGGATCAAAATATTTTGGTCCGTATCCAAGTGGTCGGGTGATGCAAACCTTGTTGGAATTGATCCGTGAATTGTTTCCGCTGCGCACGTGTTCGCTTGATTTAGCTGCCAATAAAATCGAAAAGCAATTATTCAAAGTCTGCTTGGAATACCACATTGGAAAATGCAAGGGACCGTGCGAAGGCAAACAAACTGCAGCAGATTACAACGGAATGATTGATCAGATAGAAGGGATTCTGAAAGGAAACATCGCTTCGGTGATTCAAAATTTAAAAAGCATGATGCTCGAACATGCAGCGGCCTATAGGTTTGAAGAAGCCCAAGATTTGAAATCGCGCATCGGTATTTTAGAGCACTATAAAGCCAAATCAACCGTTGTTTCGCCCACCATTCATGAAGTAGATGTATTGACCATGGTGGAAGACAATGATTCCGTTTTTGTCAATTATTTGGTGGTCAACAGTGGTGCAATCATTCATGGAATCACCATTGAAGTCAAACGCAAATTAGACGAAGGTCCAGAAGATATTCTAACCGTTGTATTGCCTGAAATGCGCGAACGTTTTCAAAGTGTGGCAACTGAAGTATTGGTGGAAACGCCCATTGATTGGGAATTGGAAAACACCCGATTTTTTGTCCCGCAGCGTGGAGATAAAAAGGCCTTGGTTGAATTGTCCTTGCGGAACGCCAAATTTTACCGCTTGGAGAAAATGAAACAGGAGAAAATCAAGAATCCTGAACGCCATACCGAGCGCATTTTGGAACAAATGAAAAAGGATTTGCGCCTCCAAGAATTACCCATCCACATTGAATGTTTCGATAACTCCAATATTCAAGGAACGCACCCAGTTTCAGCTTGTGTGGTGTTTAAAGATGCCAAACCAAGCAAAAAAGATTACCGCCATTTTAATGTACAAACGGTTGAAGGTCCAGACGATTTTGCGACCATGCGTGAAGCTGTTTTCCGTCGCTACAGAAGGCTGTTAGACGAAGGTGAATCTTTGCCACAACTCGTCATCATTGATGGTGGAAAAGGACAATTGAGTGCAGCACTCGAAGCATTGGAAAAATTAGAAATTCGTGGCAAGTTTGCCATCGTTGGAATTGCCAAACGTTTAGAAGAATTGTTTTTCCCTGGCGACAGCTTGCCGTTGTACCTTGATAAACGTTCAGAAACACTGAAAGTCATTCAACACCTGCGGAATGAAGCCCACCGTTTTGGAATCACCCATCACCGCAATCGCCGCAGTAAAGGAGCATTGACCAATGAATTGGAACAGATCGATGGCATTGGCGAAAAAACAGTTGAAACCTTGATCAAACACTTTAAATCCGTAAAACGCGTCAAAGAACAATCGCTAGAAAGTTTAGCGGAAGTGATTGGCAATGCGAAGGCGAAAGTGGTGAAGGGGTATTTTGAGAAATCCACAAGTGATTCTGAAGCGAACGATCCGAACGATTTTTCAGCAAATTTATCCTGATCAGCAATTGAAAGGTTTTTAATCTTTGTAGAGTATTGTAAAATAAACGGTGTTCATCTCACATACACAGTGAGGATTAATAAGACAGAAGAACTATTGAAAATTAGAACTGTTATTCGGCTCTCAATCCCCCCACTCACTACTGAAAAAGAAAGAGTGTGAGAGCGATCCACCACGGCGGAGAAGTGAAAAAAGAAAAAGCATGATTGCTAAACGCTCTCATGCTTTTCTTTTTGCGGAGAGAGGGGGATTCGAACCCCCGTTACGTTTCCGTAAACACGCTTTCCAAGCGTGCGCGTTCAGCCACTCTGCCACCTCTCCGTTATGATCTTGTCGTTTCCAGTTGGATTCCACAAGAGCGGGCAAAACTACACATTTTTTCGCAATTCAGGTTATTAATTTGATTGTTCACCACAAATTGCTGTGGCAAAAAGTTGTTTCAGTTGTATGTGATCGGCGGTATATTTGCCCAATCCGTACATCAATTTCGTAATTGCAGCTTCTTTTGTGAGATCAAAACCAGATAACACACCATTCTTTTCAAAGAATGAACTGGTTTCGTATTTTCCTTGTTCTACTGTTCCAGATGCGCATTGCGTAATATTGACAACCACTCCGCCTGTTTGAATATAGGACTTCAACAACACATGAAACAATTCGTCTGATGAAGCATTTCCTGAACCAAAGGTTTCCAAGATAATTCCCTTTGTTTTCGAAACATCAAATAAAGGTGCGTAGATGCTCCAAGGCAAACCAGGGAATAATTGTATTACGGCAATTGCAGGATTAAAATCAGTAAACAAGGTCAGTGGTTCTTCGGATGCGTAAGATCCATTGGTATTGTAATCGATGTGAACACCTGCTACAGCCAATGGTCTTAAATTGGGTGAACGAAAGGCCTCGAATGCAGAAGCAGAAACCTTGGATGTGCGATTTCCACGGTAGAGTGAGTATTCAAAATAAATCGCTACTTCGCAAATACGCGGTTCGCCTTGTTCGTTTTTGGCAGCAGCAATTTCAATGGCAGTGATGAGGTTTTCTTTCCCATCTGTGCGAATGGTACCAATGGGCAATTGTGATCCAGTAAGAATAACAGGTTTTTTTAATCCTTGAAGCATGAAACTCAATGCAGAAGCGGTAAACGCCATGGTATCTGAACCGTGGAGAATTACAAATCCGTCAAAAGTCGCGTAATTATCATAGACCAATTGTGCAACTTCCGCCCATAATGCAGGATTCATTTCAGAAGAATCGATTGGATGCTCAAAAGCCTTGGTGGTTAATTCAACATTTAATCGAGCCAATTCAGGAATGTGTTTGTAGACATCACCAAAATCGAAAGCCGTAAGTGAACCCGTTAAAGCGTCGTTTACCATTCCAATGGTTCCGCCGGTATAAATTACAAGTACTGTTGGTCGTTGCATCACTTTGTTATTCGCATTTACAGCTACAAAGTTGCTTCATTTTCCGAGATTCGCAACCACTTGTTCCAATCCGAACAATTTTATGGCATTTGCAGTGGTGATTTTTTGCAGTTCATTTAAAGGTAGCTCATAGATTTCTGCCACTTTTTCAGCTGTGTGAAGCAGGTAAGCACTTTCATTGCGTTTTCCGCGAAAGGGTGTTGGTGGAAGGTATGGTGCGTCGGTTTCTAATACAATTCGATCAGGTGAAATGGTCGTTAGTACTTCCGATAATTCCGATTTTTTATAGGTCACAACTCCGCCAATTCCTATTAAAAAACCACCGTAATTGTCAATTCTTTGGGCATCTGCAACTGTTCCAGTAAAACAATGAAAAATTCCACGCAAGCGTTCATCATTTTCTTGGTCGAGGACTTCAAAAATTTCTGGGAACGAATCACGTGCATGAATCACAATGGGCCATCCTTTTTCTTTTGCCCAGCGTATTTGTTGCCGAAAAGCCTCCATTTGCTCGGAACGAAAGGTTTTATCCCAATATAAATCAACGCCAATTTCGCCAATCGCAATGTAATTACGCTGATCGATGTGTGCGCGCAAAGTTGCTAAGGTTTGTTCCCAATCCGCGTCAACAGAACACGGATGCAAACCCATCATGGCGAAACAATTTTTGGGAAATTGGGTTTCCAATGCATGCATTCCTTCAATGCTTCGGAGATCAATATTGGGTAAACAAAGAATTTCAACACCTGCATCAATGGCACGTTGAATCATTGCTGTGCGATCCTCGTTGAATTGGTCGGAATATAAATGGGTGTGGGTATCGATAAACATCTTAGTACGTTTGGAGACGAAAAGACTAAAGATCGCTTCGCTGAGAGACTAAAGACAATAAGGTATACTGTCTTTAGTCTTTAGTCTAACGTCTTCTAGTCTTAATTACAAAATTCGTCGTAAGCGGCAGCTAAATTCTCAGCGATCAATGCAGCACTTACTCCTTCAATATTGTGACGTTCCAAGAAGTGAACCAATTTCCCGTCCTTAAACAACGCTACAGAAGGCGAAGATGGAGGGAATGGCAAAAAATAGTTACGAGCTTGCTGTGTCGCTTCGGTATCAACTCCAGCAAAAACAGTAAACAAGTTATTGGGTAATTTTTCGTTTGCAAGCGATTGTTTTACACCTGGGCGTAAATTGCCCGCAGCGCAACCGCAAACGGAATTCACGACAACTAAGGTTACACCTTCGCTGTTTGGAATTGCAGTATCAACAGCACTAGCTGTTTCAAGTTGTTGAAAGCCCACACGTGTTAGGTCTTCCTTCATCGGTTGTACGAGTTCTGGTGGGTACATAATTGTAAAATTTTATACTGCAAATTTACGGATTTTGTAGGCACGCGATGCATCGCGTGCCTACAAATATCGTATCGCGTACCTACAAAACAATTATTTATCGTTTTTTAATCCGTTTAATATCCGATTCTGGATGCAATGGTTTTCCTTCTACCAGATGATCGAGTAATTCGTTCAACAGCAATGGGGCGAGTAAGTAGCCTTTTGCTCCCAATCCATTCGCAATAACCAATTGTGGGAAGGTGGCATGTTTTCCTAATAAAGGTCTTCGATCTTTTACTGTTGGTCGAATTCCAACTGTTTGTTCAACAACCGTGAACGATTCATTCGTAACCGAAGTAATGTTTTCTTCAATAAGTATGCGCGCTTCTTCCGTTGGTGAAAGATCATTTGAATCCCAAACGTAGGTTGAACCAGCTTTGAAATTCCCATTTCCGATTGGGAGTAGAAAACATTTCCTATTCAGTAATTCTTCTTGAGAAATGGTTGGTGCATGAATGGTTAAAATCTCACCTTTTGTTTGCTGTAGTGGAAGGTGATTGAACCAGGGATTGTGAATGCCATCTTTTCCTTCAGAGAAAATAATGTAATCGTAAGCAATTCCATTATAGGTTCCATTTTCAGGATCAATGGCATCGTAAGAAACGGTTTCACGGGTTAATTTACCTTGATTTTCCAACCAATTCCATTGTGCATTGCAATAAACACCAGCATCGATATAGGAACAACCAAGCACCATCCCAGTACCAAAGGTATTCAACGGAGACGGAAAATGACGGTCTTCCTCTGTTTGTGGCGACATGAACGGCGCATATTCAGGCAAATCTTGTTTTTTTATCCAATAACCAGCCTCTTGTTCACTTGCAAACAAACGTCGAATAACGATTGGGTGGTAAAATTGCACACCAAGTTTGCGTTCCATTGCGCGATAAAAAGAGTCAGCAACTGAGACCAATTCATCTGCACGCCAGCTAAGCGTCATTCTTCGGAACACCATTGGATTGATAATTCCAGCGGCAATGGAAGAGGAAGAATTTTGACCTTGGTCGATTACATGATAATCAATCCCCCTTTCTCCACATAAATGCGCTAGGGTTATCCCCGAAATTCCTCCACCAATTATTAGAACCTTCATGCTTTTTTATCTAGCTACAAAGAACGTAAAATTTACAATCGAAATGAGGTTCGTAATCGTTTTGGGCTTCTTTCAATTGTTTCCGAATCGCCCATTAACCTTTATTAACCTGAATTAACTTCATCCATACTGATTAGCTGATTGATAGCCTTTATACTTGCAGAGTGTAATACTATAAATCAATTAGAATATGAAGAAGATAACCTTAATCTGCAGTTTACTTACCATGATGGTAACACTGTCCAATTGCAATGCTCAAACTGGTAAAACAGTTAAGCAAGAATTGACCAAAGAAGTCAATGTAACGGATGAAAATGGCGTAAAAAAGGTAACCATTACAACAACAGAAGATGGCAAAACGACCACTGAATCGTTTACAGGTAAAGAAGCAGAAGCGAAACTAAAAGAACTCGAATCTGGAGAACAAGTGATGGAAACCGAACTTGAGGTTGAAGCAGGTCCAGACGATGTGGTTAAAACGGTTAACATGGAAGACATCAATGGCGTTAAAACCTTGACTGTTTCTACAACAATTGGCGGTAAAACAACTACAGAGACCTATGCAGGGGAAGAAGCAGATAAAAAATTGAAAGAGTTGGAGAATGAACAACCGAAAACTGAAAAAGGTAAAACCGTAAAACAAACCATTCGAGTAAAAGAGGTGAAAGAAAAAGAGTAATTCCTTTTTCAACACAACAGAAATTTATACTAAGACCGTTGAAAAATTCATTAGTCGAGGCGCGATTAAAATTTAACACCGCAGTTTACACTTGTAAATGAGGATGTTGAATTTTTGAAGAAACGAAGAGTAAAGGATTTTGCAACGGTCTTATACTGAGATTAAGACCTCAAAAAACAGATCGTTGCATCCAATGTAGCGGTCTGTTTTTGTTACCGAGCCACCGCTAAACTAATAATACTAATGCGCGTTTCAGGAAGTGATTCTTGCAGCAATCGCACGCAGGTTTCAAGAGTAGAACCCGTTGTCACCACATCATCTATAATTGCCACGTGTTTGAATTCCTTTTTCTGATCAACCGCAGTAGCGAAACGATCTTGCATGTTATCCCAGCGTGAAGATTTTCCTTTTTTGGTTTGACTTTCTGTAAACACAACGCGCTTTAATAAATCGTTATGAATAGGAATATTTAGTTGTGTTGCGATCCCTTGTGCAAGCAATTCACTCTGGTTGTAACCACGGAGAAATTCCTTTTTAGGATGGAGCGGAACAGGGATCAATGCATCCAGGTCGGCAAATTGTGGTTGCAGTTTTACCTTTTCACCCAATCGTTCACCAAAATGAAGAGCCACGTCAGGACGATCCCTGTACTTTAATGCATGTAAAATGGGTTGAGTTGTATTGGTTTTTGCAAAATACAGCATGGCATAGGTGCGGTGTAGTGGAACTCTTCCCCAAAACAATTGATCCAATGAGGTTGGTTCGGTATACGATTCATAATACGTAAAGTGAAGATCATCTTCACAAATTGGACAAATTGGACTGGGTGAATGAGGGGTTTCAGTATCACACACCAAGCAGAAATTTGGATAGAGCACATGCATCAAATCAGTGATCCATTTGTTAAAAAAGAAGCGGTTTTTTTTCATGAATTCGCGGTTAATGGGAGATTTATCCGTATTAACAATTGATTGTGAATATACATAGAAAAAAAGAAATAAAATCGGTTAAAAAGCGTGTAACTTTAGAGAACAAAAGAATAATATAGTTCATATACAACTTGTTGACGAATCATGTTAAAAGTTCGACAAACAAACATGAATTTACTGTGAATATCTTTAAAGTGAATGTTAATAAACCCGCTAAGCGTTCATGGTAAAGGCTTTTCGAAATTCAGTGTTGATAACCTCGATGGATTGTGAATTTCTTTAGTTGCGAAAGGGAAGATTTTTGACAATTTTTGTATGCCTCAATTAAGTGATGTTGATGTCTGATCATGAGATTACACATATCGGAATTCGAGAGAGAGGAAGCAAATAAAATTTGTAAATTGTATAGTAAACTGTGGTTTCCTTGGCTTCCACGGCATTAGAGATTATTGACTCAAAAAAACAGAATAAAAATGGCGCAAGCAGAACCGATTTTAGAAGCAAATAACAGTAGATTCGTGTTATTCCCAATACAACATGAAGATATCTGGTCTTTCTACAAAAAGGCAGAAGCAAGTTTCTGGACTGCCGAAGAAATTGATTTGTCGCCAGACATGTTGGATTGGGATACGAAGTTAAATGATGATGAGCGCCATTTCATCAAACACATTTTAGCATTTTTTGCAGCTTCAGATGGGATCGTTAATGAAAATTTGGCAGAGCATTTTTTGGCGGAAGTACAATATACAGAAGCAAAGTTCTTTTACGGTTTTCAAGTAACAATCGAAAACATTCATTCTGAAACCTATTCGTTGTTGATTGATACCTACATTAAGGATTCAACGGAGAAAAACCATTTGTTCAATGCATTGGATACAATTGATTGTGTTCGTAAAAAAGCGGATTGGGCAATGCGTTGGATCGATAATGGATCTTTTGCAGAACGATTGGTAGCATTTGCAGCCGTTGAAGGAATTTTCTTTTCTGGTTCATTTTGTTCGATCTTTTGGTTGAAAAAACGCGGATTAATGCCAGGATTGACCTTCTCCAACGAATTAATCTCACGTGATGAAGGATTGCACTGTGATTTCGCTTGTTTGTTATACACGAAACATTTAGTGAATCAATTGCCGAAAGAACAAGTGAAACAAATTATTCTAGATGCAGTTGAAATTGAAAAAGACTTTGTGACCGACGCATTGCCAGTAAAACTTATTGGAATGAATGCTGAATTGATGTCACAATACATTGAGTTTGTTGCAGATCGTTTGTTATCGGAGTTGGGTAACGAAAGAGTCTTCAACACA
>JAYSRF010000175.1:0-9311 GCA_043721195.1 Fluviicola sp.
ATGATTGTTCCACCGTTACCAACAGCCCAACCTAGGTTAGGAGTCAAGAATTGGACTAAGTTTAGACTTGGAGTACCAATTGAATGTGGAGTCCAAGTAACTCCTCCATCAGAAGTTGTAACAATGATTCCAGAATTCCCAACAGCGCAAGCTTGGTTTATAGAAGTTGCATAAATGGAATTGAACCAAGGATAGATACCTGAAGTCTGAGTTGTCCATGTGTTACCCCCATCTATGGTTTTTACAATCAATCCATCATAACCAGTTGCATATCCAACATTTTGATTGACAAAGTGAATGGAAGAAAGTATGTCTATTGTTCCAGAAGTTTGATCAGTCCAAGTTGAACCGCTATTTATAGTTTTCAATATTGTACCAGCTTCACCTACTATCCATCCTGTTGTTGGTGAAATGAAATAAACAGAAGTTAAGCCATTTGTAGTACCTGATAGCTGAGGGATCCAATTGATTCCACCATCTGTTGTTGCAAGTATGACACCGTTTTGACCAACTGCCCAACCATCGGAAGCTGAAGTGAAGTGAATATCATAAAGAGCACCTATAATACCTGAATTTAGGCTACTCCATGAGTTACCACCATCGATTGTTTTTTTTAGCGTTCCATCAGCATTTGCACCAACAGTCCATCCAATCAAGTCTGATATAAAGAATACAGATTGGAATGCACCACTATTTTCAGTACTTTGAGAATCCCAATTACTTCCACCATTTGTAGTTGTCAATATAGTACCGGAACTACCAACCACACATCCTTCGCTATTGGAGTTAAAGAAGACACTATAAAAATTTGAGTGAACTCCAGTGTTCTGAATATTCCAAGTTAAACCCGAATCTACTGTAGCAAGTATTGTACTCGTATTGCTTGTACTATTCCAACCAACGGCCCAACCAATCGCAGAAGACGAAAAGTTTACTGAACGCAATGATTCAATACTTCCTGAACTTTGAGTAGTCCAAGTACTACCGCCATTATTTGTAGTGACAATAACTCCAGAATTCCCTACAGCCCAACCTTGATTGGCAGAAACAAAATAAATCGAATTTAGAGTAGTGATTGTAGTTGAATTCTGTTGAACCCATGTAATGCCTCCATCTGTAGTTTTTAGAATAATTCCATTTTCACCAGTGATCCAACCAATTGAATTATCATAAAAATAAACTGAATTATAATCATCCCCATTTGAAACTACTGGAAATTGTTCAACCCAAGTATTACCACCATCATTTGTAGTACGAATAGTCCCACTATTTCCAACAGCCCAACCTTGAAGAGTCGATACAAAATAGACTGAATTAAGCCAATCAATCGCATTCGATACTTGTGAATCCCATGTGATTCCAGCGTTTGATGTTGCTACAATGGTTCCATTTGTGCCTACAGCATAACCTTGGTTTTCAGATGGGAAATGAACAGAAAAAAGTTGATTATTCGTTCCAGATTCTTGATTTGTCCAAGTACTCCAACCATTTTGTGTATGAAAAATTTTTCCGCTTCCACCAACTGCCCATGCTTGGGTTGAGGTAACAAATGAAACATCATGAATATTAACTCCAATAAATGAGTCAGCTGGTCCCCATGAAGGTTGAGCAGATAAGCTAATTGTATTTATTAAGCAAATTATCCAAATGATAAATACCTTTAGGGGTGAAGTTTTAGTCATTTATAGCTGATTAAGCATTAAGCATGATTTATATTCAACAAAGCTAATTAAAAATTATAGAGATTAAAATAAAAATAAATGCTGTAAGATTTGAACCATTGATGAATGAAAAGTTCTGTAGTCAATTTTTCCCGTATTGATAATGATCATTTAAATACAGCTTTTTTTCCTCACAAAGTGCACATCGAAATTCGATGTTGTTGAATAAGAATCTGTTTTCTATCGGTTGTTTCGGAATCACTAGCGTTTTTGTAGCTTATCTTAACCAGTTTCTGTCACTTAAACTCAATAGAAGAAAAGCTATTCCCGATCACTTCTCACTAAACCTCATTTTCACTTTCTCCTTTTCTTTCCCAAGCATCCAAGTTTTGAATCGTGGTAGTTGCAATCCCAGTTAAAGCTTCGTTTGTCAAAAAGGCTTGGTGTCCCGTTAATAATACATTCGGATAAGCACGTAATTGCTGAAAGAGTGCATCATTAATTGGCTCGTTCAGTTGATTTTTAAAATAAATGGCTGATTCATATTCATATACATCAAGGCCAGCAGCGGCAATAGTTCCATTGTCTAGTGCTTCAATTAGATCAATTGTATTGATAATTGATCCTCTAGCAGTATTGATCAACACAACTCCTTTTTTCATTATCGAAAAGAGTTCTTTGTTGAATAAATGGTTGGTTTCTTTGGTAAGTGGACAATGAATTGCAATAATATCAGCTTCTTCACAGAGTGATTTCAAGGATGTATAGTGAATGCCAGTTGCTTTGATCAGTGAGTCGTTTTCTTTCAAATCATACGCCAAGAGCTTCGATCCAAAACCATGCATTATATTGGCAAAAGCAGTTCCAATTTTACCAGTTCCCACAATACCCACGGTTTTACTGTGAATATCAGAGCCAACTAATCGATCCAATCGAAAATCATTATTTCCCATCAATTGTTGCCCCAATAAAAGTTTACGATTTAATGCAAGAATTAACGTTACGGCATGTTCCGCAATGGCATAAGGTGAATAAGCTGGAACATTGGCAACTTTTATATCGAGTTCTTCCGCCTTTTCAAGATCAACGTGATCGTATCCTACAGATCGCAGTGCAATGAAACGAACTCCTAACGCTCTCAATTTTCCTAATACTTCGGCTGTAGCGCGATCGCCCGTAAACAAAGCGATGGCTTTACATCCTTCTGCTAAATGAACGGTTGAAATGTTTAAGGGTTCTTCTGTATAAATGAGTTCATGCTGATCTCCGGCTGCAGCTTCAAGAAATGATTTATCAAATCCATGTGCGCTATAAACAATCGTTTTCATGCGTTTTTTTTAAAGCTACAACAAAAAATGATTGGTTAGTTGGATGAGAATGCCATTCTTTCATAAAATCAATGTTGAATTATATCACTTTTAAAGTCGAAATCCTTTTATAATCAGATCATTCCATGTTTTCGTCACTGAGCGCCATGATTTCGAGCTGTATCACACCAATGTTCAGCAAGTATTGTTGGATTTGCGCCGATACTTCGAGCGAGGTGTAATGCAACTCCCATGATTAAAACCGAAGCTTCATGAAAAGCCTGATTTGTTTGTAGCATTCCAATTTTTTCTTGCGCTTTTGAAAGAAGTAGGTGTTGATGTTCTTCAATATAATGAATGGGATCATCAGAATCATTCGAAATTGGTGGAATCATCAGATAATCCATCCATTCAACCCCTATTCTTTTGGCTAATTCAGAAGGAGATTCGTTGCCCATTTCCCTCCATAGTTGAACTGTTTTAGTGTCTCCAGATTCAGCCAATCCTGTATCCAGTAATAATTCAAATGCGATATCAGCAAGGTTTTGCATTACTTCTAAATAACCATCTTGTGCCTTTTCGAATTGTTCAGTTTGTTGTCCTTTCAGATAGTTTTCAACACTCAAAAGCGGTAATTCTAACACTTCTGCACATCCATTCAAACAGGGAAATTGTTCTCCTTGATAGATATAATGAACTTCACTACTTTGTATGTGACGACCTAAGGGAAACAAACGACATGCTAGTGGTCGTCCAATGTGCACACTGCATCCAAAACCCTCACTATATTGACTGCAAGCCGGTTTGTTTCTTGAATCTACTTTTCCGTTAAATCGCAATTGAATTCCACCAAAATCACAATAAAGATCACGAAAGTCTCTTGGTGATATTTTTTTCTCCGTGGCTAGTCGAAACAATTCCCATGGATTAAGCATTACTTGATTACCATGACAACAGGTTCCAGATCTAGAGCAGGTGAGGGGTAATGTATCTTGAATGTTGAGTTTGGTTACGTGCATGGGGAAGTTGTTGGATCGTTCATTTTTTGTTTAACTTTTCAAATAATTAGATGTTATATTGTAGATTGGCTTCAAGTTTTCATTGATTCAATAACTTGTTTATAAGTAGATTACAGTCAGTGATCCCGCAATCAGCCACGGCAAACTAGGAGTATTACGGAACTTTTAACAATTGGATTTATAAAACACTAAATAACTGACTCACGCGTTTCCCATTTCATTTACATCTATCAAAGGAACATAATAAGTCGCTGAATAACACAATTCTTCTTTCAATGACACAAATTCAGCAAATGCTACCCTATACCAATCTGGATCTGTAGGATTATTGGAATAATCTTCATACCCACTAACATCAAACAGCCATTTATTTTTCCATGGTTCAATACCATAAAGACCAATTCCAAGTTCTTCTACTCGATCTAAAACAATGCGAAAATCTGCTTCTGAAAAATAGTAGATTGTACTTGTATCAAATCCATCATTGAGATTTGTTAATCCATAAAACACGTTTTTTACGAGGTAATCTTGTTTTAATGTTTGATGTAGTTCCATGTATGCAACTTTATATTAACCGCTAAGTTATATTTTCGGATTATTTCGTCCACTTATATGGAAGTCTTCAGGTCTTCCCATTCCATTGGTTAAATAACCTTCAATTTGATCATGCTTAAACTTTCCATTCGTGTTTTTATAAGCTATCGAAAGTGAACAGTCACTTGATATTTTAATCCAAACGGTTTCACTTTCTCCTGCTTCAAGTTCACTGATGTATTTTTTGTCGCATCCATCAATTTGAATAGCATAGATTCTAGAAGATGTATCATTCATAACTGTTACCCGATAATAACTTGATAGATACATTGCAAACCATAGATAAAAAAATGCGACAGGGATATTCAATAACATAGCTCCAATTGATCGAAAGGGACCTTTGATTTTTTTTCTTTCAGCTAGGATTAAAATTAGGATTAAAACCGAAAAGTTGATCAAAAATGCGAGAGGTATGAAAATTATACCGTATTGTTCAAAATCGCCTTTGAAACCCATATAATGAGCAAACATAATAGATGATGCAATCAAAAACGTGAGACTTGCCGACCAATAACCGATGATATTGAGGTGTTTTTTTGTCATGTTACAAATGTTGTCAAGAATTTTTTAAAGGTAGATCTCATTTTGAGTCAGATCATTTTCCTCCATGTTCCATTATTTCTGCCATTTTAAAATCGGCTTTTGCTTTTTCAAGTTCTCCCATTGCTTCATACGTTAGTCCACGTTGATAGAAGGTTTGAAAAAAAGTTGGATCGAGTTGTATAGAATGGCTGAGATCTTCAATTGAACCTTGATAATCTTTCAAAAGATACTTAGCAATTCCTCTTTGATAAAAGGCTATTGGATCCGTTGGGTCGAGCGAAATAGAGGTGTTCATATCGGTCAAGCCACCTTCATAATCTGCCAATTTTAGTTTGGTGTCTCCACGTTTCAAATAGGCCTTCGCGTATAGCGGATCGATCACAATTGCCTTATTAAAATCCAAGATTGCTTCCTTGTAAAAACCTAAACCATAATTGGATGAACCTCTATTGTTAATGGCTTTTGCATTTGTAGGATTGATCATTAAGACTTTATTATAGTCTACTATAGCACCTTTGTAATCCAGAAGTTGATTTTTAGCAAAACCTCTTGCCAATAAGCAATTTTCGTACATCTGACTGTTCGTGGTATCTATTTTAATGATTTGACTGAGACTTAGAATTGAAGCATTAAATTCACCCATATCATATTCCGTGATTGCTTTTTCATAGATTGCTTCTAAGTAAGTTGGCTCCATTTCAATTGTCTTCTCAAGATCTTTCAGTGCAGCCGGATAATTTCCATTTCCTTTATGCGCCATTGCTCGCGTATGATAGGGATCAATAAATTCAGGTTTCATGCTGATGGCTTTGTCACAATCCGCAATCGCTCCATCATAATCAGAGAGATATGTTTTTAGCACAGCACGAGTCGCAACTGCTTTATAATCGTACATGTAAATTTTTAGGTAACTATCAAGATCACTGATTCCGCCTTTAAAATCTTGGATTTGTTGTCTAAAAAAAGAACGTTCTAATAGAATTGCTGCATCTTCTGGATTTAATTCGATCATCAATGTAAGCGTTGCGATTCTTCTTCTAAAAAATGGGTAATCAGTAGTGTCGACTTCTTGTGAAAAGCAGTTGACTTGGAGAATGATGAAATAGAATAAGATGATTGGGTGTTTCATTACGCAGAATTTGGTACTAAAAATACGCTATTTCTGGATGAATTGATTCTTTCGGACAATTTAAACACCTAGTAATTTCTACTCATTTAGGTTGCTATTTATTTGTCTAAGGGAAAATACCCGAATTAAAACCCTGCATGATTTACGTATGCTCAACAGTAGTATATTTTTTAATTTTCCGACTTAAATTTCAACATAAAATGATAAACGATCTCACAAAAATGTACAAAGATCAGCGTTGGTTGGTTGCTCACAATGCTTGGAATACAAATCAATGGCCAGATTACAATAACCAGATGAAAACCATCACCGAATTGTTGGATTACGGTGTAAGAGGATTTGCATTGGATATTTATGGAAGTGAAGAAAACTCACTTCACTTGCAACACGGTCATGCGAACGATGCTACATCTATTAAATGGAGCATCATTGCCAACGAGATTGCCACATGGATGAATAAGTCAGTTAACAAAAATGAAGTAGTGAGTTTATTCTTCGAAAGCTATTTAAAAGGACCGAAAACTCCTGGTGAGCAGACAGCCTTAACTGGTCTTCAAAATTCATTGGTAACGATTTGCGGTAATTTTTATATTCCTGGTAAAACGGCACAATTGGATGCCTTGAATACCAAAACCCTGCAACAACTTGTGGATGGTGAAAAAGATAGTTCTGGAATTGTTATTACAAAACCGCAACGTTTGTTCGCATTTCTGGAAAAAGAGCCAGACGAAGGAACACAAGACTTGTTTCCAGTTATGATAGGTGTTTTTGCTGAGAACGATTATGGAGATCCTTCTCTCAAGATGGGGAAATGGGTCAATCTTCGAGACAATTCTTCCTACACGAATGGTTTCACATTCATGAATCATTTTGGAAATCGCCCAACGGGTAGCGAATGGAATCGCAATAACCCAGAACTAATCGAAAAACACGCCAATGCATTTGTTTATGCTTATGGAGGTCGTTATCCCAACTTCATTTCACTTGATAAGATCAATTGGAAAGACAATGATCTGACAACTGGACCAATTATCGCAATCAACAACTTACAGCAGCTCGCAGATGTGTTGACTAGTGGTTTTAAATGGGACGACCGCAATGGTTATGACAACTATGAATATAGCATGATCCCTGATGGAATTCTCACATCACTTTCTGTTGAAACGGCAAAAGGGAAAGGTATTGTGAAGATCATTCCTGTTTTCGCAATGCTTGATCCTTTAACACCCAATGCGATCGACAATTTGTCTTACATTGATGCCATTCAACTGGTAAATGTTGCCAAACACGGCGCAGTGAATTTACGTTATCGCATAAAAGGTGGTAATTGGGGCAACTGGCTCACACCGTTTGAACAACTAACTGATCCGAATGATGCCAATTTGGCAACCCACGAAGCAAGTAGTCCTATCGTAGGGATTTGTGCACGATTGGGTGATGGATATGGCGTAACAGATTTTGCGATAGCTTTCAAAAAATAAAGATTGTTCTTGATTAATTAGGGTCAGGTTTTTAAAAATTGGTTGGTAATTTTAAAACTAGAACCGTGATCTCCGCTATCAATACTCAATACTCACGCTCACACTGAAAAAGTGTGAGTGCGAGAGATGAGTGAAAAAAGAACGGTGTAACTGCTTTTGCACTTACACCGTTTCTTTTTTTGGTGGAGAATATCGGACTCGAACCGATCACCTCAACACTGCCAGCGTTGCGCTCTAGCCAGATGAGCTAATCCCCCAGTTTGGAGTCCAAAATTAATAGAATTGTTGTATGCGCCTGTTTAAAATGTTCTTTTAATTTATGAGGACTCCATTTTTGAGCAATAGTTGTGAGCCAGATCTTTCATTTACATGTAGTTCAATACTTCTATTGTACTACAAAAAAGATCTTTTTTTACTGCTAAACGGCTCACAACGATAACTCAATGATTCAACTTGTTATGAATATCAACTAATCGATACTTACATCTAAAAAGATAACGAAAGTATCAATGCTAATTGGTAGCAAGAATGTATACTGGTTTATTCAATGATAACTTTAACTGTTTTTGTTTCTGATGATTGGTAAACGGTTACATAATAAACTCCAGGTGCAAGATCAGAAACGTTCAATTGAACAACTGATTTACTTTCGCTAATTGATTGATTGTTGTACGCAACTTCTTGCCCCAATGAATTAAACAATGCAACTGCTTCTACATCCATTCCATCCCATGAAATACTTATTTGATCTGAAGCTGGATTAGGGAAGACATGAATTCCGTGATCGTTTTTACACGATTGCACACTTCGAATCCCTAAGACTTTTGTTGTCCCATCTGTATTTGTTTGACTCAAACGGTAGTAATTGATTCCTTCACATTGCGTTGCGTCAGTCGTTTTATAGGTTGTTAACTCAGTTGAATTTCCAGCACCTTCGATGGTAGAAATTGGTTGGAATGAAACACCATCGCAACTTTTTTCGAGAGTATAAAAATCATTATCGCGTTCACTTTGAGTACTCCATTGAATTTGAGTTTGTTCATTTACACAGTTGACTTCAAAATTGCTTAATTCAACAGGAAGTAATATTGCTGGAAGACAGAAAATTTGTTCATTCGATAAACCACCGGTTGAACCTGTGAAACCAAAATAAGGTGTGTTGGTACCAAATACTGTTATCGGATTAAATGTTGAACTTATTACCCCATAAGTTACGGTAAGTGCTGTGTTCAAAACAGAAGCAGTCAATGTGCTCGTTCCAGCATTCCATGCAATGCGTAATTTGTGGTACAATCCATTCTCAATGTTGTAGTTGACACCTGGTGAGGATTGTAAACGAACAGCATTGGGAGTTGCAACTCGTTCTCCACCAGCAACTGCATCACAGTTAAAATCAAGATCAGGATTAATGACTCCATTGAACCAAATATCCAAGTGATCTGGATCTTCTACTCCTGCACATCCTAATAAAGGTGCAACAAAATCATCACGGTCTTCGAAGTTAATATAGGTGTCAATTTCTACTGTTACAGAATTGGTAATTCCACCAGCCCCAAGTGCACCACCAACCGTTCCGC
>JAYSRF010000176.1:0-9289 GCA_043721195.1 Fluviicola sp.
CAAACGTGGTATGGTTGTATGTAAACCAGGTTCGTCTAAACCACACGCTGACTTCAAAGCTGAAATCTATGTTTTGAAAAAAGAAGAAGGTGGACGTCACACACCGTTCCATAACAAATACCGTCCTCAATTTTACTTCCGTACGACTGACGTAACTGGAGAGATCTTCTTAGAAGAAGGACGTGAAATGGTTATGCCAGGTGATAACGTTAGTATCAATGTTAAATTAATCGTTCCTGTAGTAATGGACAAAGGTCTTCGTTTCGCTATCCGTGAGGGTGGTCGTACTGTAGGTGCTGGTCAAGTTACTGAGATTATCGCTTAATTTTAACGATAGAAAAGAGAATAAAGAAGGGGAGGTTAAACTCCCCTTTTTCCGCGGGCGTAGCTCAGTTGGTAGAGTAGTGGTCTCCAAAACCATTGGTCGTTGGTTCGAGCCCAGCCGCCCGCGCAACTAAAAAGAATAATAGCCGTGTCAAAGTTTAAAAACTATTTTAGCGAAACTGTTACTGAGATGACTCAGAACGTTTCGTGGCCGACTTGGAAAGAGTTACAAAGTAATGCACTTATTGTAGTGGTTGCTTCTGTTATTTTTGCATTGTTGGTTTTTGTGATGGATACTGTTTTTGGTATCACAGGTGGTGAAACTTGGAAAGGTGCGCTTGGATTTATTTACTCAATGTTTTAGTCCTAATTAGAAATGGGTGATATTAAAAAGCGTTGGTACGTAGTACGTGCGGTGAGCGGAAAAGAGAAAAAAGTAAAAGAATACTTGGATCTTGAAATTTCTCGTTTAAAACTGGATGATTACGTATCGCAGGTGCTAATTCCTACTGAAAAGGTTTTTCAAATCAGAAATGGTAAGAAAATCAGTAAAGAAAAAGCTTATTTACCTGGTTATGTGTTGATCGAAGCGTCACTTGTTGGTGAAGTTCCTCACGTAATCAAAGGAATACCAAACGTGATTGGTTTCTTAGGCGCAGAAAAAGGTGGTGATCCACAACCAATGCGTTTATCAGAAGTGAATCGCATCTTAGGTAAAGTTGACGAACTATCCGAAACAGAAGAAGAAATGAAAATTCCTTTTGTTATTGGTGAAGCAGTCAAAGTAATTGATGGACCATTCAATAATTTCTCAGGTGTCGTTGACGAAATCAACGAAGACAAAAAGAAATTGAAAGTTATGGTCAAAATATTCGGACGAAAAAACTTGTTGGAGCTAAGCTACATGCAAGTCGAGAAAGAATAATAACAATGTATTAACCGTAGAAGTGAGCGTATTGATTAAAGCTTCCCTTTAATGCTCACGTTTGACTACACAATATAAATAACAATGGCTAAAGAAGTAGCAGCATTGATCAAATTACAGATCAAAGGTGGTCAAGCCAATCCAGCACCTCCAGTTGGTCCCGCACTTGGTGCAAAAGGGGTCAACATTATGGAATTCTGCAAGCAGTATAATGCTCGTACGCAGGACAAACCTGGAAAGGTATTACCATGTGTGATTACTGTATACAGTGACAAATCGTTCGATTTTGTCATCAAAACTCCACCAGCGGCGATACAAATTATCGACAGCGTTAAGTTGAAAAAAGGTTCGTCTGAACCAAACAAAACTAAAGTTGGATCTATGTCTTGGGACCAGGTTCGATTAATCGCTGAAGATAAAATGCCTGACATGAACTGTTTTACAGTTGATTCAGCCATGAAAATGGTAGCTGGAACGGCAAGAAGTATGGGTGTAACTGTTAAAGGTGGTGAAGCACCTGCAACTAAATAAGCGTTATCATCATGGGAAGAATTTCTAAAAAAAGAAAAGAGGTTTTAGCTAAGTACGACTTAACTAAAACCTACACCTTAGTGGAAGCGTGTGATTTAGTTAAAAACGTTACAACTACGAAGTTTGATGCTTCGGTGGATATTAGTGTTCGCTTAGGTGTTGATCCACGTAAAGCGAATCAAATGGTTCGTGGAACTGTAGCTTTGCCACACGGAACTGGAAAGGATGTACGCGTACTTGTATTGTGTACTCCAGACAAGGAAGCTGAAGCAAAAGCAGCAGGTGCTGAATTCGTTGGGTTAGATGATTTCATCGAGAAAATCAAAGGTGGTTGGACAGATATCGACGTAATTATCACAATGCCTTCTGTTATGGGTAAAGTGGGTGCTCTAGGACGTGTTCTAGGACCACGCGGTTTAATGCCGAACCCTAAGACAGGTACTGTGACGATGGAAGTTGGTAGAGCCGTTGAAGAAGTTAAAGCAGGTAAAATTGACTTTAAAGTTGACAAGTATGGTAACATTCATACGTCTATCGGAAAATCTAGCTTCGAAGGAGGAAAGATCAGAGATAACGCTTTTGAATTGATCCAACAATTGATCAAATTGAAGCCGTCTGCTGCAAAAGGAACATACATCAAAAGTATATTCATCAGTTCTACAATGTCGCCAAGTATCCAAATCGATGCGAAATCTGTAGTAGCTTTATAATCTTGAAGAATGAATAAAGATCAAAAATCACAGTACATTGACGATCTTGCTCAAGATTTATCTCAAGCAAACGTCGTTTATCTTGCAGATACATCTGAACTTTCGGTAGATTCAATCAACCAGTTACGTCGTCGTTGTTTTCATGCAGGTATTACTTTACGTGTTGTAAAAAATACCTTGCTATCAAAAGCGATGGATCGTGTTGAGGGTAGAAATTATG
Source organism: Fluviicola sp. (assembly GCA_043721195.1). GTDB lineage: Bacteria > Bacteroidota > Bacteroidia > Flavobacteriales_D > Crocinitomicaceae > Fluviicola. Next base: position 2,711 of record JAYSRF010000176.1, read on the forward strand.
GACAATTGGCTGAAGTATTGGCTGGACCAACTTCTATCATGTTCGCCGAAGTAGGTAATGCACCTGCACGATTGATTAAAGAATTCCGCAAAAAGAATGCTAAACCACTTTTAAAAGGTGCTTACATTGACGAAGCTGTATTTATTGGCGATGATCAATTGAATACATTAGAAGCAATTAAATCACGTGAAGAATTGATTGGCGACATTATCGGATTGCTACAAAGCCCAATGAAAAATGTTGTTTCAGGACTTACAGGTGGTGGTCAGAAAATTGCTGGAATCCTTAAAACGCTCGAAGAACGAGCATAAGTAAACAAATTATTAAGAACCTTTTTAAAAATCAATAAAATGGCTGATTTAAAACAAATCGCAGAAACGTTAGTAAATCTTACAGTAAAAGAAGTTAACGAGTTAGCAACAATCTTGAAAGATGAGTACGGTATCGAACCTGCAGCTGCTGCTCCGGTTATGATGGCTGGTGGTGCTGCTCCTGAAGCTGCTGCTGAAAAAACAGAATTCGATGTAATCTTGAAAGCTGGTGGTCCTAACAAATTAGCAGTTGTGAAACTGGTAAAAGAATTAACTGGTAACGGTTTGAAAGAGTCTAAAGACTTAGTTGACGGAGCTCCTACAGCATTGAAAGAAGGAATTTCTAAAGACGAAGCTATTGCTCTTCAAAAAGCTTTGGAAGAAGCTGGAGCAGAAGTTGAAGTTAAGTAATTCATTACTTTATTTACAGGAAAGGCACCGCCCATTGGGCTGGTGCCCTTTCCTGTTTTTCAGCATACAAAGAATAAATTCCATTCTCAATTAAATACATTTAGCCTTGGCGACATCAAGCAACACATTAACGAGAATTAATTTTGCATCAAGCAAAAATCAGTTCGCTTATCCAGATTTCTTGGATATTCAGCTAAAATCCTTCCAGGAGTTTTTCCAATTGGAAACAACACCTGAAAATCGTGAAAGTGAAGGATTGTACAAGGTATTTTCGGAGAACTTCCCAATTACTGATACACGTAATCAATTCGTGTTGGAGTTCCTCGATTACTTCATCGACCCACCCCGTTACACCATTGAAGAGTGTATCGAACGTGGTTTGACTTATAGCGTTCCGCTAAAAGCAAAATTGAAATTGTATTGTACAGACCCTGAGCACGAAGATTTTGAAACAATCGTGCAGGATGTATATTTAGGGACGATTCCTTACATGACGCCTAAAGGATCATTTGTGATCAATGGTGCGGAACGTGTAATCGTTTCTCAATTGCACCGTTCTCCGGGTGTGTTCTTCGGTCAAAGCCGTCACGCTAATGGTACTAAATTGTACTCGGCACGTGTGATTCCTTTCAAAGGATCTTGGATTGAGTTCGCAACAGATATCAATAATGTAATGTACGCTTACATCGACCGTAAGAAGAAATTACCTGTTACAACTTTGTTCCGAGCAATTGGTTATGAAACCGATAAAGATATTCTTGAAATCTTTGGATTAGCTGACGAAGTAAAAGCGACCAAAGTAAACTTGAAAAAATGCGTGGGTCGCCGTTTGGCAGCTCGTGTATTGAAATCATGGATCGAAGATTTCGGTGATGAGGACACAGGTGAAGTGGTATCAATTGAACGTAATGAGGTAATCCTCGATCGTGAAACAATGTTGGAAGAATTCCACATTGATTTGATCGTTGATGCTGGTGTGAAAACACTCATCTTCCACAAAGAAGATGCAAATACGGCCGATTATACAATCATCTATAACACGCTTCAAAAAGATACTTCAAACTCTGAAAAAGAAGCTGTTGAACACATCTACCGTCAATTACGTAACGCTGAACCACCTGATTATGAAACGGCTAAAGGCGTTTTCGAGAAGTTGTTCTTCTCTGATGCTCGTTACGATTTAGGTGAGGTAGGTCGTTACCGAATGAATAAGAAATTAAACATCGATAGTTCGGAAGAATCACGTGTCTTGACGAAAAACGATATCCTTTGCATCATTAAGTACTTGATCGAATTGATCAACTCTAAAGCAGATGTAGATGATATTGACCACTTGTCAAATCGTCGTGTTCGTACTGTAGGTGAACAATTATATGCACAGTTTGGTGTTGGATTGGCACGTATGGCTCGTACAATTCGTGAACGTATGAACGTTCGTGATAACGAAGTCTTTACTCCAATTGACTTGATCAACGCGAAGACACTTTCTTCCGTTATCAACTCATTCTTCGGAACCAACCAATTGTCTCAATTTATGGATCAGACCAACCCGCTTTCTGAGGTAACTCACAAGCGTCGTTTGTCTGCACTAGGACCAGGTGGACTTTCACGTGAGCGTGCAGGTTTTGAGGTTCGAGATGTACACTATACACACTATGGTCGTCTTTGTACGATTGAAACGCCAGAAGGTCCAAACATTGGTTTGATCTCTTCTTTGTGTGTATTTGCCAAAGTAAATAAATTAGGTTTCATTGAAACACCTTACCGTTCAGTAGTTGATGGTAAAGTGGATACAATTACTGAACCAATCTATTTGTCTGCCGAAGAGGAAGATGAAAAAATGATTGCTCAGGCAAATGCCCTAATTGATGATAAAGGTAATTTCCTTTCTGATCTTGTGAAAGCTCGTTTTGAAGGTGATTTCCCTGTTGTTGCTCCAAAAGATTTGACTTTAATGGACGTAGGTGCAAATCAAATTGCATCCATTGCAGCATCTTCTATTCCTTTCTTGGAACATGATGATGCCAACCGTGCATTGATGGGATCAAACATGCAACGTCAAGCAGTTCCGTTATTAAAACCACAATCACCGATTGTAGGAACAGGTATCGAACAGCTTGTAGCACGTGATTCTCGTGTATTGATTAATGCTGAAGGTCCTGGATCTGTTGAATACGTTGATGCGAATGAAATCGTGATTCGTTACGACTGGTCAAATGAGGATAAATTGGTTAGTTTCGATAGCGAAGTAACACGTTATGGTTTAACGAAATTCCAGAAAACCAATCAAAGTACAACAATCAACTTAAAACCGATTGTTCGTAAAGGTGACCGTATTGAAAAAGGTCAAGTACTTTGTGAAGGTTATGCAACACAAGGTGGTGAGTTGGCTTTAGGTCAAAACTTGAAAGTGGCGTTCATGCCATGGAAAGGTTACAACTTTGAGGATGCGATTGTTATTTCTGAGCGTGTAGTACGTGATGACATCTTTACATCTATTCACATTGATGAGTATACATTAGATGTGCGTGATACAAAACGTGGAATGGAAGAGTTAACTTCTGATATTCCAAACGTGAGTGAAGAAGCAACAAAAGACTTAGACGAAAACGGTTTGATCCGTATCGGTGCTGAAATCAAAGAAGGTGATATCTTGATCGGAAAAATTACACCAAAAGGTGAAACAGATCCGTCACCAGAAGAAAAATTATTACGTGCTATCTTTGGTGATAAAGCAGGTGATGTGAAAGATGCTTCCTTGAAAGCAGGACCTTCATTAAGAGGTGTTGTGATCGAGAAAAAATTGTTCTCTCGCGCTATTAAAGATCGTAAATCGAAAGCTCAAGACAAACCAGTATTGGAAGTTTTGGATACCGAATACGATAAAGACTATGCGGTATTGAAAGACCGTTTGGTTGATAAATTGTTATCAGTTCTTGGTGAGCATAAATCAACTGGAGTTTTCAATAACTTTAAGGAAGAGATCATTAAGAAAGGTACGAAGTTCGCTCAGAAAAATTTGATCGCAATTGACTATACAATTGTTAATCCTACTGTTTGGACTGCTGATGCACATATCAATGCGCTTGTAAGTCGTGTGTTACACAACTTTACAATCAAAGCAAATGACTTGTTAGGAATCTACAAACGTAAGAAATTCCATATTTCTGTTGGAGATGAACTACCTGCAGGTATCGTGAAAATGGCTAAAGTTTATGTTGCTCAGAAACGTAAGTTGAAAGTGGGTGATAAGATGGCTGGTCGTCATGGTAACAAAGGTATCGTAGCTAATATCGTTCGTGCTGAAGACATGCCTTTCTTGGAAGATGGAACACCGGTTGATATCGTGTTGAATCCATTGGGTGTACCTTCTCGTATGAACTTGGGTCAGATTTATGAAACAGTTCTAGGATGGGCAGGAGAAAAATTAGGTGTGAAATTCGCTACTCCGATCTTTGATGGTGCAAAACCTTCTGAAATTGACGAATGGACTGCAAAAGCGGGAGTTCCGAAATCAGGGAAAACGTACTTATATGATGGAGGAACAGGAGACCGTTTCGATCAAACTGCGACTGTTGGAATCATTTACATGTTGAAACTTTCTCACATGGTTGATGATAAAATGCACGCACGTTCAATCGGACCATACTCATTGATTACGCAACAACCATTGGGTGGTAAAGCTCAGTTTGGAGGTCAGCGTTTTGGTGAAATGGAGGTTTGGGCATTGGAAGCATTTGGTGCTGCAAATATCCTACAAGAAATCTTGACACTTAAGTCAGATGATGTAACTGGTCGTGCAAAAGCTTATGAAGCAATTGTGAAGGGAGACAACATTCCTGAACCAGGTATTCCTGAATCATTCAACGTATTGTTGCATGAGTTAAGAGGTCTTGGTTTGAGTATTTCCATGGACTAAGAACCTGCAGTTGCAGGACAGGCGGATTTGTTGAATGAATTAAAGCAAGCAAATAGAATGGCTTACAGAAAAGAATTACCAAAAAAACAAAGTGCTTTTAACAAAATTACTATCTCATTGGCTTCTCCAGAATTAATTCTGGAGCAGTCAAGTGGGGAAGTGTTGAAGCCCGAAACGATTAACTATCGTACATACAAACCAGAACGTGATGGTCTCTTTTGTGAACGAATTTTCGGTCCAGTAAAAGATTATGAGTGTCATTGTGGTAAATACAAACGGATCCGATACAAAGGAATCGTATGTGACCGTTGTGGTGTAGAAGTTACAGAGAAAAAAGTACGTCGTGAGCGTATGGGACACATTTCATTGGTGGTTCCAGTTGCGCACATTTGGTATTTCCGTTCGTTGCCAAATAAAATTGGTTACTTATTGGGATTGCCAACAAAAAAATTGGATCAAATTATCTATTATGAGCGCTATGTCGTTATTCAAGTAGGTATTGCGACCAATTTGGATGGTGCTTCTTTATCAGAAAAAGAATTCATCACAGAAGAAGAGTACTTGGATATCCTTGATACACTTCCTCGTGAGAATCAATACTTAGAGGATACAGATCCAAATAAGTTTATCGCGAAAATGGGTGCAGAAGCATTGTACGATTTATTGCGTAGAATGAATTTGGATCAATTATCGTACGATTTGCGTCACCAAGCAAACAACGAAACATCTGTGCAACGTAAACACGAAGCATTGAAACGTTTACAAGTTGTTGAGGCGATGCGTGAATCACAAACACGTATTGATAACCGTCCTGAATGGATGATCGTGAAAGTTGTTCCGGTGATTCCACCAGAATTGCGTCCGCTAGTTCCATTGGATGGTGGTCGTTTCGCGACTTCGGATTTGAATGACCTTTATCGTCGAGTAATTATCCGTAACAACCGTTTGAAACGATTGATCGAGATCAAAGCGCCAGAGGTAATCTTGCGTAATGAGAAACGTATGTTGCAAGAAGCTGTTGACTCATTGTTCGACAACTCTCGTAAAGCATCTGCGGTTAAAACAGAATCCAATCGTCCATTGAAATCCCTTTCTGATTCATTGAAAGGTAAACAAGGTCGTTTCCGTCAAAACTTATTGGGTAAACGTGTCGATTATTCAGCGCGTTCCGTAATTGTTGTTGGACCGGATTTGAAATTGCATGAATGTGGTTTGCCAAAAGATATGGCTGCCGAACTATACAAACCGTTTATCATTCGTAAGATGATTGAACGTGGTATCGTTAAAACTGTGAAATCAGCGAAGAAAATTGTTGATAGAAAAGAGCCAGTTGTTTGGGATATCCTTGAAAGCGTATTGAAAGGACATCCTGTATTACTGAATCGTGCTCCTACGCTTCACCGTTTGGGTATTCAAGCATTCCAGCCTAAATTAATTGAAGGAAAAGCAATTCGTTTGCACCCGTTGGTAACAACAGCCTTCAATGCCGATTTCGATGGTGACCAAATGGCGGTTCACTTACCATTAGGTAACGCTGCAATTTTGGAAGCTCAATTGTTGATGCTTGCTTCTCATAACATTTTGAATCCTGCTAACGGTGCTCCAATTGCTGTACCTTCTCAGGATATGGTCTTGGGTCTGTATTATATCACAAAAGCACGTGTTACAACACCTGAACATACTGTTAAAGGTGAAGGAAGTATTTTCTACTCTCCAGAAGAAGTAATCATTGCGCACAATGAAGGTAAATTAGACTTGCACGCAACAATCAAGGTTAAATCCTATGATTTGAACGAGCAAGGTGTGCCAACGTTGATGATGATTGATAGTTCTTGTGGTCGTGTATTGTTCAACGAAGTTGTTCCACGCGAAGTAGGATTTATCAATGATGTATTGACGAAAAAAGCGTTGCGTGATATTATCGGTCATGTATTAAAA
>JAYSRF010000177.1:0-9230 GCA_043721195.1 Fluviicola sp.
CCGCTTCACTGTATTCGTTGTCGGAAAAATTACTTGAACTACCAGCTCCTGTTTCAATAAGCACATTGTGGCCGTTCGCAATCAATAATGATACGGCTTCTGGAACCAAGGCAACTCTACGTTCTTGAAAACTGATTTCCTTCGGAATTCCAATCACGAGACTTCCTTTCTTTTTGGAAATCTCCAGCATTTCTTCCATTGGAAGGATATTGCCTTCTTTCAATAATTGCTTCAGTAATTCTGGGTCTTTTACCATAATGCAGTCGTTTTTACCGTCTTTTCAAGGAAATACGAATATACGGGCAATTGATGAGAAATTGAAATAGGATTTTGAGAATTATGAACAGTCGCTATTCAACAAAAAAGGGACACATCGAAATGCATCCCTCAAAAAGATTTTTGGTTGAATATTACTTGATAAATATTGGCTTAAGTGTGTACCAAACGATTGCTGGAAAAAAGTGCAAGGTCATCGCAAACATAGGGAAATAGGTAATTAAATCCGTATCTGCTTCTGGCGGCCAAATATAACTTACTGGACCTAAAATACTTGCGAATGTCAATAACGTGAACAACAAATTGAAGATTATTGTTCCAAATGCAGGTACAAATCGTTTTAGTGTCCAATAACCAATTGAAGCCAATACACAGCCAAAAATACATGCCCCAAAATAAGCTCCTGCACCAATTAGTGATGAAAAATCTAGGTATTGGGTTTCTTTATAAACCATTGCAAAAATAAGACAAGCAACTGCTGACAGCACACCAGCTGTAAGTCCTAGTAGGATTGATCGAGCGAAAAGAGTCATAATTACTGTTTTTTATCTACTGCAACACTAAATTCAATTTTCATGATATCTGGAACATCTCCTCCAGCATGACCGATTTTAAAGTCAGAACGTTTCACATTAAATTTTCCAGAGAATTTACCTGACTCACCTACCTTTTTAAAATCAAATGGAATCTTGTAATCTTTCGAAACACCTTTGATTTTTAATTTACCAGTGATCGTATAACTTTCACCCGATTTTTCAATTTTAGTTGAAACAAATGTAATATTCGGATTTTTGGTAGCATCGAACCATTCAGCAGTTAATGCTTTTTTATTTTGCATTCCGTTTCCTGTACTAATTGAACTAACGGGAATTTTCAAATCAAATTTCGATCCTGCTAAGTCCGCTGCATCAAATTTAATTGAACCTGTGAAGGTTTTAAAAATTCCTGATGGATCAGCACTCGTAAATTTAATAGAATAATCATCTGTGATTTTCCAATCAACGGCTGAAGTTACAGACATAAATGCGGATGATACCAACAATACGACTGCTAATAGTGGGAAAAATACTTTTTTCATAGTTGTGATTTTATTGAATATTAATTGTTTGATGTTCCGAAAGATACCAAAACTGTACCATAGTTTTAATACGTTACTTTTTCATCGATTTTACTTGTTAATTATCCAGTTTTCCTTGGTTGATCCAACAACTGAATTTTTTAATGAGTGAATCTGCCAATTGTGGATTTCCTTGTGGCATTGGAACAGTTCCTCCTTCCCATCTGATTGCACTCAATACGATTGATGCACTTCCAGAAATAGAAGCATGTGTTGTAAGATCATAACCCGCTGCTTGTGTACTTGCATCATGACAACCACTCGTTGCGCAATTCTGTATAATCAACGGTTGAATTTCAGTAGCAAAATGAACAGTATCTGAACAATTATCTACATTATAATCATTCACATTTGCTTTCGTACACGATTGTAAGGCAGCAACAACTAAAGCCATTGCAAATACCTTTTTTAAAACCTTTTTCATGTTATCCTTTTTCAAACTTACGTGAAATACTAAATCCTAAACGGAACTGTCCTTTTAACCAATCTTCGTAGGTATATGGAATAAATTGGGTTTCAATAAATCCTTTCGAGTTCGTTAAATTTACGGTGAAATTGTGACCGAATGTATCCCACTCATACGCAATTCCAAGGCTATTCTTAAAACCAGTTGTGCGTGTATCTTCTGGCGTCAACGTTTGATAATATTCAATGATAATCGCTTTTGTTGGACTAATCCGAACTTTAGCAGAACCACCAATTGCAAACAAACCATTGACATCACCTGCTCCAACATAGTTGCGATAAACAAAAGTTGGCATAACGGATAAGCTCAACCAGTTACCAAACTTACGCGCAATATTCACCTGCGTGGAATAAGCAAAACGATGTTGCCAATTTGGGAAATGCGAAACCAACGAAATATCAGATGAAGCCTTCATATACGATGCAGTAGAAACGCCAATCAAGGTCATGGAAATAGGCATTCCTGTTTTTTGCTGACGCAACAATCGGTACTTAACAAATCCGTCAACCAATGAACGGTAGGGAGCGCCTGTACCTTTACTCCGGCCCAAACCAACCATTAATCGATCGGTAATTCCATACTCAAAAGCAAAACGAATATCGGAAGCATTATCAAATCCGAAAAAATTCTGCACACCACCATTATCTCCTGCTAAATCACCAAAACGGTGTTCGATACGGAACTCTAACACGCCTTTATGCAGCGTTTCAACTGAATGTCCATTGATGATTCGCGTAGCATTGTACGTGTTTCGAATAAATGGATCGACCTCTTCTTCAACCAATTCAACTTCATCACTTGACGTCTCAGAAAGACTGTCTTCCTGTCCAAAAGCAATGAAAAGTGAGAGCGTTGAAAAAGTAAGCAATAGTGTTTTTTTCATGTTTTTACTCAGTTTCGTTATTTAATTCAATAATAGTAATAATATCATTCATACCTCTATGAATTACATGTACATCTTTCATCTTTACACGTACAATTCATATTTCGACTACCAAAGTAATAGAATTATAGATTACTCTAAGTAATAAATGATACAGTTCTCAAAGAAAAGTTACGCCAAAAGTATGTACCTTGGATTTTTCGTAATAGCTAATCTTCTTTTATAAAAAAATTAAACATACATTCATGAAATTACTTGCCCATTATTTTACCCTATTTACCAGTTGCATCCTTCTTATTACACTTTTCAGCTGCCACAAAAAAGCAAAAGACGTTGATCTAGAATTGTACAATCTCTCGAAAGAAACTTCGGGTTTTACATGGTACAAAAACTCAGATCTCTTACTTACATCGGCCAAAGATTCCCATTCCGATCCAAAATTAAGAACGCGATTTAATGCAACAGCTGCAATCAATTTAACAGCAGATGGAGCAATCTTAAACGGTCAAACCTTTGCAAATGGCGCATTGATCGTGAAAGAAATGTACAACAAACGTGAAAAATTGAAGAGCTACGCTATTATGTACAAAGATGCTACGAATAAAAATGCCGATAGCGATGGTTGGGTTTGGGCATCCTTGAATGAAAAAGGAAAGGTCTTGGTTTCATCTGATCTAAAAGGAAAAGACTGTGCATCCTGTCATTCACAATCACAAAACATTGATCGTACGTTGATGAATAAATACCATTAAACGAAATACGATCCTTTGTTTTCTGGTAATTCGTTAGGGAAAACCCCTGCACAACAAAGGGAATTTACCCCTTTGTATAATCGCTATTAACAAGCTAATTTTGGAATTCATTCTTCTTTTAACAGATCTATATGAATTATTTAGCCGTATTCAGCCTTGTTTTCATCAGTTTTACGATCAACTGTCAAACAAATAAAACGTTTTTTCTCGGGCACAGTTTGATTAATTTCCACATGCCAAACATGGTCAATAAATTAGCTATTGCAGGGAATAAAACCTACTCCTATGAAGCAAATATCGGTAATGGTGCCAATTTATTGTTTCATTGGAATAACCCTACAAGCGGTCAAGGTTCGCAATGGAACACCACCCTACCTCAAGGCGGATTCGAAAATTTTATAATCACTGAAGCTGTTCCTTTGTTGGGACATCTGCAATGGAGTAATACATATCGAATTGCTGATAGTCTGTACCGCTTTGCCAATACTTACAATCCAAATATCCAGTATTATATTTATGAAACATGGCATTGTAAAAACACTGGAACGCCAGCTGGTTGTGAGTGGGACAATGATGATGGATTATTATGGAGACCTCGATTAACTGCCGATTTACCTAAATGGGAAGGAATTGCAGATTCAATAAATTTGATTCATGAAAAAGAAATGCTGATTATTCCTGTTGGACAAGCTCTTGGTCGATTATCCGATAGTATTGATGCGAATCTAGTACCAGGTATAAACTCAATTAATGAGTTATTTTTAGACGACATCCATTTAACAACAACAGGTAATTATTTTATTGCATGTGTGATGTATGGCGTGTTACATAAAGAATCGCCTGAAGGCCTACCAAATCAATTAACCGATGAATGGGGAATTCTCTACCCCGATTATCCAACACCAGTTCAAGCAGGTGTTTTTCAGCGAATTGCTTGGAATACACTTTGTGATTATCCAAGAGACGGCGTAGATTGTACACTTTCAACTTTAGAAGAAATGGAAGAAAATGCCTTTTCAATAGTACCCAATCCTTCTCAAGGTGAATTTGAGATCATATCAAATCATTCCTTCGACGTGAAAATTGTGACAACAAATGGAAAAACAATCTATCACAATCGTTCAGATGCACATGAAAAAATTAGCATCGTTGAAAGTGGCGTCTATTTCTTATTTACAACAGATGAAAACAACCATACGGTCACTAGAAAGATCGTCGTCACAAAGTAAATGATAGTGATTTTAGCGAATCAAGGTGTGTTTTTTCAGACTAACTGGCCTGATCAATCTTCCTTATATTCCCTTGCAAAAAAAGTCTAGCAATTAATTTTCAGCATCAAATGAATCAATTATTCAACTTAATTTTGTAGTATTGAGTAAGATCAAAAATAACGCTTAGTCTTTTCTTGATTGATGAACTACTTACAAACAGGACAAATAGATTGATACCACTAGCAATAACAAAACAGCGTGCTCCAAAAAAAGGAGATCTACTCTTGTCTGAACCATTTATGTTAGACGATCATTTTACGCGTTCTGTCATTTATTTGTGTGAGCACAATGAAGAAGGGAGCTTTGGGTTTATCATGAACAATACCTTGGATTTGAAGTTACACGATTTCGCTGCTGGTTTTCCAGATGTGAATGTAACTGTAGGATTTGGTGGCCCTGTAGACCGCAATCAATTGTTTTTTTTACATACCATTCCCGAATTACAAGATTCAATTGTAGTGAGTTCAGGAATTTTTATTGGTGGACATTATGCCGCTATCCTTGAACAATTGAGCAAAAATGCAGTTTCTATTGATCAAATTCGCTTTTTTATTGGTTATACGGGTTGGGCTCCCAATCAATTACAACAAGAATTAGATGAAAATGCGTGGATCATCGCAACACCTCCGGAATCTATTTCCCTTATGACTGCAAATGATGACACATTATGGAAAGATGTCCTACATGCTTTAGGTGGAAAATACAAATTGATGGCAGATTTCCCGATCAATCCGGGAGATAATTGAATAGTGATTGGAAGTTTCGCGTATTTTTGAGGAAAATTGATTCAAAACATTCATGTCAGCTCCTTTAGCAGAACGCATGCGACCCAAAACGCTCAATGAGTACATCGGACAAGCACATTTGTTGCAGCCGAATGGTTCATTGCGAAAAACCCTTGATGCTGGCATTTTACCATCGATTATTTTTTGGGGACCTCCAGGAGTTGGTAAAACAACACTAGCAAATTTATTGGCAACTCATTTAAAACGTCCATTTTACACACTATCGGCTATTTCTTCTGGTGTAAAAGATGTGCGTGAAATCATCCAAAAAGTAGAATCGGGTGGCTTATTTCAACAAAGTGGCAGTGTTTTATTCATCGATGAAATTCACCGTTTTTCAAAATCTCAACAAGATTCTTTGCTTGGTGCTGTTGAAAAAGGGAGTATCACGTTAATCGGTGCGACAACTGAAAACCCTTCGTTTGAGGTTATTTCCGCTTTACTTTCTCGTTGTCAAGTATACACATTGGAAAGTCACTCTGTTGCAGATTTGCAAACCTTATTGGAACGTGCAATTGCAAATGATGTGCTTTTACAGCGAAAAACCATCGAATTAAAAGAAACAAAAGCCTTGATGGCAATTGCTGGTGGTGATGCCCGAAAAATGCTCAACTTGTTTGAATTGGTTGTTGGAACTTTTGGACCCAATGAAACCGTTGTAATTACGGACGATCTGGTGCATCAATTGGCACAACAACGGGTTCGTTATGATAAAGATGGCGAACAGCATTACGATATTATTTCGGCTTTTATCAAATCCATTCGCGGAAGTGATCCAGATGCAGCTGTTTACTGGCTCGCCCGCATGATTGAAGGTGGTGAAGACCCCAAATTCATAGCACGTAGATTGTTGATTTCGGCAGCTGAAGACATTGGTTTGGCAAATCCAACAGCATTGATCATGGCGAACACTACTTTTCAAGCAATTCAAGTAATTGGTTGGCCAGAAGCACGCATTATTCTTTCTGAATGCACGATTTATTTAGCTACTTCTCCAAAAGGAAATGCTGCCTATTTAGCCATTGATGAAGCGTTGGCTGAAGTGCGTCAATCAACTGATCTTCCTGTTCCCATTCATTTGAGAAATGCACCTACGAAATTGATGAAAGAACTGGGTTACGGTGAAAAATATGAATATGCGCATCAGTTCCCTGGTAATTTTATACGCCAACAATACTTACCTGATAATTTGAGTAATCGCACTTTTTTTCATGCTGGAAGTAGTAAACGGGAACAAGAAATTGCGGAACAAATCAAAACATGGTGGCCCGATAAAAAGGAATCGTTATGAACGCTTTACTTTATTATTTAGTCGTTTATCCACTTTCAAAGTTGCCGCTTTGGTTCACCTATCGTTTTTCCGATTTTTTCTACTTCTTATTGATTACCGTTCTTCCTTACCGCAGAAAAGTCATTGAAGGAAATTTGAGCCGTTCGTTTCCCACTAAATCTGTCAAAGAAATTAGACACTTACGCAATCGTTTTTACCGCCATTTTGCCGATTTATTGCTCGAAGGGGTTAAAAACCTCGGGATCTCTGAAAAAGAATTACGCAAACGATTTGTCATCAAGAATCCTGAATTAATGCAGGAATTATACGATAGAAAAAAAAGTGTGCTCTTGGTTTCAGCGCATTACATGAATTGGGAATGGATGATTACGGGACAATCGTTGTTTTTCCCACATCAAGCTGTAGGAATTGGAATGCCCTTGAGTAGTGGATTTTGGGATAAAAAAATCAATGCACGTCGGAGTCGTTTTGGAATGCATGTCATTCACGCAAAAATTGTCAAAGAAACCTTCAACGATTATAAAAACCGAAACATTCCAACTGCAACATTGGTGCTTTCCGATCAAAGTCCAGGTGATTCAACCAAATGCTATTGGACCCATTTTCTCCGTCAACCAACAGGTGTTTTATTTGGCGCGGAACAATTGGCGAATACGTATGATCAAGCTGTCGTTTTTTACTTGCCAAAACGCATCAAGCGCGGTTATTATGAAGTGGAATTACAACTCTTAACAGATCAACCAACTTCGCTAGAATGGGGCGAATTAACCGAAATGCATACCCAATTGCTCGAACAACGCATTGTGGAAGAACCTAACGCTTGGTTGTGGTCGCACAAACGTTGGAAACGAACCGTACCAGCCAACTTAGAACAATTAAAAAAAGAACAACGTGAGAAATTTAATCAGTATTTCCGTTCTGCTAATCATTAATTTCACTGGAATTAGCCAAACGTTTACGCGAAAGGATAGTTTGCGTTTTGCTCCAGATAGTTCGTATTCACGAGCAATTGTTCGGTTTGGAAAAGAATTGATTTTCGGGACATCCAAAAGTGGTGCGATTGCGTATCATGAACGTAAAAAAACAACGCGCCAAATATTGTTTGCGATTCCGAAAGGAGAATACCGCGATATCGTTATTTGGAAAAACATCATTTATGGAATGGTTTCAGGTGATGATGGTATGATAGAACAGAATCGTGCACTGAACTATATTGGAAGAATTGTTCACCAGGGTGTTTTTTACGACGACATTTCACTCCAAGGAGATAACTTGACAATTCTGGGAGATCCAGTGGATGGTGTTTTCTTTTTAGAACAATACAACCTGCATTCGAACGAAAAAGTAGCAGACTTTAAAATCAAAAATCAACCCAATGAAGCGTGTTATGCAGCAAGTGGAACAACAGCTTGTTTCTTAGAAAATGGCGATTACTGTTTTATTTCTGGTGGTGGTAATCAAGCCAATTTTCACCGATTTAATTGGAAAGACACAGCTTCCTATTTCAAAACGGCTTTACCAATGGCGCTTGGAGAAGGCGCAGGACCCTTTTCAGTCTTTTTTTCAGATAGTTTAAACGGAACGATTGTTGGTGGAATGTATACCAAACCAAATGATCAATCAGGAACGGCGGTTTATACAGCAGATGGCGGAAAAACATGGATTGCTTCAACAACACTTCCTGCAGGTTATCGATCCTGTGTAACTGGAAACAAAAAAATCCAATTTGCGTGCGGAAGTAGCGGTATTGATTTTAGTACCGATGGCGGTAAAAACTGGCAGCAATTTGATTCTGGAAACTATTGTGCGCTACTCTTAGAGAAAAAAACGCTTTATGTGACAACCAATAAAGGTGTTTGTATTCGGTATCGGATAAAATGAACGGGGTAAAAAGTAATAACCTACTTCGTTGTTTTCGGAAATCAACGTTGGTCATTTACTACAGTAAACTCCCAACACCTCATCCTTAACGCCTTGTATCTCATCACTTTTTAGCCCCTTCAAAGACTTCGGCTTTTCAATATATAGTTGTAATACCCGTCCTATCTTAGGCAGAAATAAAAAAAACGAAACATAGTGTCTCGTTTAAATTTCAGTTATAACTTGACAAGCAGTAAAACTCACCAAACTAGAAAACTATCTTACTGTAAAACTATCTAACTGCAAAACTCAAGAACTGAGCCTGTCGAAGTTCAAACTGTCAAACTCTATAAGCTATTCGCAACAGAAAGCAATTTTTCTTCCGATTGTTTACCAACTAACTTCTTTACCAATTTTCCGTCACCATTGATAAACAATAACGTTGGATAAGCATTCACGCTATATGTTTTAGAAATATCTGCTCCATCTGCATCGTTTTCAGCATCAATTTTTAGGTTGACGAATTTTT
>JAYSRF010000178.1:0-9136 GCA_043721195.1 Fluviicola sp.
CATCTTTTTCGTGAAAACTCCTTGAAAGAACCCGTTATTACTTCGTCGCTTTCACTCAAATCTGAGCATTTATAGGCGTTCTGAACAAAATTTAAAGTCAAACTTAGGTTATTAACTCTTACTTTACTTCTGCATTATAGGAGGTTATTATTTGCGTGCCAGATTCGTTCGATGTAATAGCAATGCCTAATACATTATTTCTATAGACTGTATTGGCACTTGTTAAACTGGAGTCTGGATAAAGAATATCCGTCCAATCGGCTTCACCAAATGATCCATCGTCATTTCTTTTTACGTGAACAAATGAAGCACCTGTGCCTTCACCATTGAGTGTTACCCAATCTGCAGGCATGTTGTATCCAATATTCGCAGCGAGAGTAATGCCCTCAAAATGGGTTATAATTGATAAAAGCGTTTCATTGTTATAACTAAATGATTTTAGATTGCTGGTTTTCTTTGTCAAGGAATCATAATCGACCAAAAAGGCTTGACTTATTTTACCGAATTCGAGTGTAGTGTATCCTCCAGCTAAGGTATAATTGGTACCTCCATTGTGCCAAATTCCATATAATGTTGTTGTTAAAGAATTAGGTAACATAAACTCCATACATTCTTTTGTGGCAACATCGTATAAAAATGCATATCCGTTTTTATCATTTTCAACATCGTAATTCCCAACAGCTATTCCACCCATTACACTGTGAACAAAAACATTATTGGTATTTCCTCCATTTGGCGATACTTGAATCCATGTTCCAGAACCATCAACAGGACCTTCGTAATAAAAACCGAGGTTTCCACTGGGCACTTTGCTGCTTGATAGTGTTTTTTTGTAGGAGCCAACCAGTTGAATCATTCCATTTGGAGCATTGTTGGGTCCGTAGCATGAAGTACTGTTTACTGGCTCTTCGTCTGTTCCAGGAAAATTGACAATATGCCATTCTCCTTGGCTTCCGTCACCTGTAAGTGGTCCTTCATAAATTAAACCCTGCATCACATTATTCGTTCCCAGAAGACTTCCAGAAATATATACGTTAGCTGATTTCAAAACACCTCTTATTCCTTGGATGGTTGTTTGACCAGTAACTGGATCATTGAATGCTGAATAGGTAACACTAGGAACTTCACTGTTTTTTTCTTGAGTAATCATTTTTTCTAGCTATTTAATTAATATTAGATCTGAAGTATTTAGCTAATTTCTAGCGCTGGTGCGTTCACTGAAGGAGCATTCACCCATAATTTAGCCACTTCAAGTTCATGCAGTTGTCGTGCTAGATCTTCTCTAATCTCTTTGTAAGCTGGATCATAAGCTAAATTGGTGTATTCAAGTGGATCATTCACCAAGTCATACAATTCATATTGTTTAAAATAAGAAGTTGCCGCGTCGAAATAATAATCGTATTTCCATTTTTCAGTTCTGATGCAACGAATGCGATTTGCCGCTCGAATGATTGTCCAATTGCTGTTTGAACCCGCTTTAATATCATCATAAGTAAACAAAAAGCTGTTTTGAACGGGAGTGCCATCTTCGATAATGGGAAGTAAACTTGTTCCTGCTAAACCAGTTGGTGGATTTGAAACATTGGCTATTTCAAGAAAGGTCGGCATAATATCAACTAAGGTAGCTAAGGCCATGGATTGTTTTACTGGACGATTTTTAAATAAAATCGGATTCGAAATGACAAGTGGAACCCGCAATGCTTCTTCATACGCGACAAATGTTTTCTGACGAAGACCACCGTGAGCCAATCCCATTTCACCATGATCAGATGTCATTGTAACAATGGTTGAATCAGCTAATTTTTTACCATTTGCATCTTCTTTGTAGAGTTCGTCAATAAGGTATCCTATTTCCTTATCTACATGACTCAATAAATAACCGTAAAAATTAATGTAATTCAGTTTTTCTTCAGGTGAAGCAATTGCTCCTAAACTCACTCCCATGTTGATCAAGATCTGCTCTTGAGCCATAGGTTTTTTGTTTTCCAATAAATTTTCATTTACCGTTGCTGGAAGCCCTATTTCTCTTCCCGACCAGCTATCTGAATGGTAACCTGAAGTGCCTGCGGTATTTGGATAAGCGAGCACATCATGTGGATTCACAAGCGAAAGAATAAGACAATAAGGTTTGTGATCACCGGCTGCTCTTCTTGCTTTTACTTGTTGTAAGTATTGAATTGCTTCAGCGGTATATTTTGCGTCATGATTGGCATATCCACCACCAAAATTTAATGGATTAACATCTTCCCCCGCATCTGGGGCCACCCATCCCATTGCGCCATAGAGTGAAATATCTGCAGCAGTTAAATCTTCGTAATTGGTTTTCGTCCCATTTGGTGCAACACCTTTACTCATGTGCCATTTTCCTCTATATTGAACATCATAACCATCTGCCCAAAGTACATTCATGATATTGGGTAAACTGTTATCAAGTGTGGGTTCTTGTGGCGACAAAAGTCCCCCTTCTGTTAGTGTTTGACTTACCCCGTGTTTAGAAGGATAGATTCCCGTGAATAAGGTAGCGCGACTTGGAGAACACATGCATGTATTACAGAAAGCACGATCGAAACTAAAACCATTTTTCTTTAGAAAAGTGAGCGTAGGAAGGTTTTTTTCTTCCCAACCTGGTGGAAAATGTTGGGTTGCTCGTTGTTCATCCGTAATAATCAGAATCATGTCTGGTTGTTGACCAAGTTGTTTTAATTGTTGTTTGAAATCCATTTTTTGGTTTTTAATGGTGTGTACTAAAAATTGTTTGAATTATTGGTTTAAATTCCACGTTGCTATCATGGAATTAAGGGGTTGAGGAGTTGTCACATTCAAATCAGTATACATACAATTCAATGTTATCGTTCCTGACTGAATTGAACTTGGAATTTGCATGCTCAGCGTGCCCGAAATAATTTTAAAATCACCAATTTGTAGGTTAGAAGGAAGTGATGCAAATGGAGCTTGCTGGATAAGTGTTAGCATGTAAACGATAATAGCTCCGTCAAAAAACGCAACCTGTGCAGTATAATAATTGGAGACGATTGTTGTTTGAACAGTCGCAGTTGCGTCAAGGTTAAACGCAGGTAGTACTAGTGGTAAAGACATAATAATAGTGTGTTAATTGATTTTATTAGCGGGAACGATTCCCACTAAAATACATCACACTATTCAACGCAAGACGTTTCTATATGAGTGAATAGTGATAAGCGTACGTTTAATAATCATTCCAAGAAGGAACTAAATGATCAACATCAATGGATTCATTTGCGCCTAAATTTCGTTCTTATTGGTACAAACAACGAACATCAAAAAGTTTACTCCTAGCGTAATACTACGTGTTTTCAATCTATGCGTATTTATACCCAATTCATTTTAGTTTTAAGATGAATGTTTTCACCTTATTCTAGCACTCAACTAGTATATCATAATGAACTGATTTTAATCTAAATAAGTGAAATTAAACGTACTTATTGTCTGCTAAATAGTTGCATTTCGATTAAGAAACTAATAGTAAACCTTAAAAACAGATACCAGCCATTTTCATTCTAATTTCCCAAACAATTGATTAAATTTGCCACATGAAGATTACAGAAGAAACCATTGATCATATTGCACATTTATCGCGTTTGCGTTTTGAAGGAGACGCAAAAGTTGCTATTCGTCAGGATTTGGAAAACATTATTGGTTTTATGGGAAAATTGGAAGAAGTTCCAACAGATAACGTTGAACCACTTGTTTTTATGAGCGATGAAGTTAATGTATTGCGTGAAGATGAGCCTGAAGTAACAATCACTCAAGCGCAAGCGTTAAAAAATGCTCCTAAAAAAGATTCAGATTATTTCCGCATTCCGAAAGTTCTGGACAAATAGAATTGGCAATCGTCTTTCTTTTAAATCACTATTTATTTTGAGTAAATTGAGTGAAAAGACGATCAAAAGATAGAAATTAATCTCCTTTTCATCCTCTTTCCATTCATATTCATTATTTCGGGATCAACACAGAATCTCAGATTAATGCTGTCGTTTTTTCTGTTACGTAAACGGGAGTATATCTTCTCTTCGCGTTACCAGTAAGCACTTTTGCCAGTTGTTCAGAGATTTGTCCGTCGATTAAACGATCCAACCAGAAAAATTCTCCTGCTGAATTGATTTCAAGGAAATAATAGTTGTCTTCTGGTGTCACAATGATATCTATCGCACCATAATTGATTTGATAAATATCCATTAGACGTAATAATTGCGATTCAATTTCAGCTGGTAATTGGTAAGGAATCCAATCTTGAAGCAGTTCAACGCCCTCTTTTCTCCAGTCAACTTTAGCGTTTTCGAGTTTCTGAGAATCAATGGCAAACGTAAATACTTCATCACCCACAATGGTGACACGCAGTTCTACTTTCTTTTCGATTTTTTCTTGGAATTGCATCGGACAATATTGCAATGAATCGATGTTTTCAAAATCATCTGGACCAATGGAATTGGTAAACACCACACTTTCGATTCCTTCTCGAAAAATAGCGAAGGAACTTTGCATTTTCGTAATTACCCCATGTGGATGCGCCAACACAAAGCGTTTAGCTTCTGCTGGATTATTCGTTATACAGGTATCTGGAATTTTCATTCCAAGCTGATGTGCAATTTTTAACTGTTCCTCTTTGCTATCAAGTCTGCGGTAAACACTGTATTTTCCAATCTGGAAACAATTCAAACTTTCCAACATACCAAACAAGGTAGTTCTAATTTCTCCATGGGTACTCCCCAAGAATTCTTGTTCTAATACCGTTTCAAGGCCTTTAGCTAGATTGTGGCTGCGTCGGTACCACAATGCTTCAATATCGTGTAAATTGGTACGTTCACCATCTTTATCTAAGTAGAGTTTCCATTCATTGTTTTCGAAACACGTACTCAATGAGCAATGCAATGGATAATCGTCGACATTAAATCGAATGGCAGTAGCTCCATAAGTTGCTAGTTTTTGCGTCACAGTATTGATACATTCATTGTCTTCCGAATGCGTGATGATAAGTACTTTTTTCATGTAAATAGCTGTAATAATGATTCGTTATTCTTAAATAATTGCTGCTAAATGTGATTGCTTTTTTGGGGTATTGATGCGATCGTTTAATTTTTCGGCAATCGTTTGCGCAATGGGATAATTCAGATCTCGTTGCAACATGCCCCATTCTCCTTGCGGATTAACTTCTAAAAAGGAGTAGTTACCATTCGTCTCTCGGATCATGTCGATAGCCCCAAATGATAAACCATGAATCTGCATCATGTTTGTCAATGAGATTTCTATGTTTTTTGGAAGTGTATAAGATTCCCACTCAAACATTATATCAGTTGCTATGCGCCAATCTGTTGCTCCTTTTTGGGATTCATTCACATTGACTTTCCCCGTGAAAAATTGCCCGTCTACGTAAATAATGCGCAATTCATAAGCTTTATCAATCATGCGTTGAAAAATCATCGGACAGTAAACAAGGGAGTCTAATTCTTCGAGATTTTGCTCTGTAATACGAGTTGTTGGGAAAAAAGGGGTATCCCCATTCATGCTTCTAGATAATGACCCATGTAGTTTTGCAATCATGTTTCCGCCACATTCAGCGTAGAAAAATGAATGAACCTGTTTAGCGTCATTGGTAAAAATACTTTCAGGAATTGTCAGACCACAGTTCGATGCAACGGTTAACTGCAATAATTTATCATTACTGACTTTGTGGTCAATTAGAATGGGATTCATCCAAGGAACATGTTCTAGGGCATTGAACAAAATTGTTCGCATGGTCATGTATTCTTGATGAAAAATGGGAATAAATTGAGCATCCAATTCTTCAGGATTGTTTAAATCCCAAAGTTTTCGGTACCAA
Source organism: Fluviicola sp. (assembly GCA_043721195.1). GTDB lineage: Bacteria > Bacteroidota > Bacteroidia > Flavobacteriales_D > Crocinitomicaceae > Fluviicola. Next base: position 5,858 of record JAYSRF010000178.1, read on the forward strand.
ACTGCTTCAATATCTTTAACTGAAAAAGAACTAGAATCTGTGTGAATATTCAATACTGGAACGGCGTCTTCAATACGGTACTCAAAACGGATATTATTTGTAAAATCATCTGTGTTAAGCCGAATAGGAACCTTCCCAATTTTAAGAAGATGTTCCATAACCAAATCAATGGTATAAAAATCCTGAGTATGACTGATGCATAGAATCATAGTTAGCAAGAAAAGAAACAAAAAGAGTGGCGATTAGCACCACCACTCTTCGTTTTGTTAGATAGATGTACCAGATTCGTCGTCGTCAGAAGGGTATTTCATAGTAACGACAACATCCAACGATGGTTTCGTTGGTTGCCCAGGTCCATCTTCGCTATCAGAAGGATATTTTAACGTTACAACACTGTCAGCTGAAGGCTTCGTTACACTTCCACCTTGTAAAGCTGTTGATTCTTGATTTGTTAATTGATTCTCCAAAAAATTAGCGAAAAATGGTTTTTTCTTACTCATAATAAATAGTGTTAATGATTATAATTGTACTCAAAGTTACTGATTTTTCTAGCCTTGTGGTATACAATTAATAAAAATTAGGTGTTAAAAAAAATAGTTTATTGAACCGAATAAAATATCAAATTCACCTATTAAGAAAACTATTTATTGTGTTTTTAGTTGGAACCTTAAAAAAACATAATGGAGACTGGGCCTTTCAAATTATTTATTGAACGATTTAATTAATTGAAACGAAAGCCATTTAAATAAAGTTGCGATGCATTGTAACTAGGATATTCAGTTGCACCGTAAATGAATAAGATACCCATTGTGTTTCCATCTGCCCAACCTTTAACGGACCATTGATCTTCTTCTTCATCAACCCAAAAGTCAATTATTCCAACAGCATCAGCATTACTTTCTAGGGTATGTCCCATTCCATAACCAGCAGATTCAATAATACTAAATGATTCTTGAAGATAGTCTAGGTAAGAAACAAGCATCCCTTCTTTGTCTTCAGCTGTTTCCAACTCTACTCCATTCAATTTCACAACAATCACCGCATAATGGAAATCGCCCGAATAAAAATCACCTGTATACACGCGTGCGCTGTCGGGAGAATATTCAATACTGAACTCTATTTCAACATCATTCGGTAAATATGCATAACATCCACTCGTTGAAATGGGCGTTTTTTCGAATCGAGGTGCGGTAAATTCGTCCTGCGCAAGAAGTATTCCACCAAAAAGGATACAAAAAAGGAATGTTGAGAGCGTTTTCATAAGTTCAATTCTTTTCAACCAAAAATAACGCTAATTGATTAGCTTTCAATAACGCAATTGGTGTATTGTTGGGGTTTCGTTAGCAAAGTGTATGCCGAAAAGCTGTCTTTCGACATTAAGATCGAATCGCCTTGATTCCCGGTAATTCAATTCCTTCCAAGTATTCCAACATAGCACCACCACCCGTAGAAACATAACTTACTTTATCAGCTAAACCAAATTGATTGATGGCCGCAACTGAATCACCTCCACCAATAAGTGAAAATGCTCCTTTTTCGGTTGCCCGTACAATTGCATTCGCTATTTCTTGCGTGCCTTTTTGGAAATTACTCATTTCAAAAACGCCCATTGGTCCGTTCCACAAAATGAGTTTAGAAGATTCAATAATGGTAGAACAAGCCTTAATGGTTTCTGGACCGACGTCGAGACCCATCCAACCAGCTGGAATTGCATTGATAGCAACTAATTGTGTGCTGGCATTGTTGTCAAATTTATCAGCAATAATCGTGTCAGTTGGAATGTATAAATCAACGCCTTTCTCTTTTGCTTTTGAGATAATGTTTTTTGCCACTTCCAGAAACTCATCTTCTACCAATGAATTTCCAACTTCACCACCCATTGCTTTGACAAATGTATAGGCCATTCCACCACCAACGATGAGGTGATCAACAATGTCTAACAAGCGTTCAATAATGGTAATTTTAGAAGATACCTTCGCTCCTCCAACAATGGCAGTTAATGGTTTTTCTGTACTATTTAAAACGCGATCTACACTTTTTATTTCAGCTTCTATTAAAAAACCAAATAGTTTATCATTTGGAAAATAGTTAGCGACAACAGTTGTACTCGCATGTGCACGATGAGCCGTTCCAAATGCGTCGTTGACATACACATCTCCGTGTTTGGCTAGTTGCTCTGCAAATGATGCTGTTCCTGCCGTTTCTTGTTTGTAAAAGCGAACGTTTTCCAGCAATAATAGTTCTCCTGGTTTTAGATTGGAACTCATATCGAATGCGGCTGTACCTATACAATCTGCGGCAAATTTGATGTGTTTTCCAACTAATTCCTCGATACGTCCTATAATATGTCGTAAGGAAAATTTGTCTTCTGGACCTTCTTTTGGACGACCCAAATGCGACATCAATACAACACTTCCTCCATGTGAAAGAATGTGTAAAATGGTTGGTAATGCTGCACGAATCCGCGTGTCATCCGTTATTTCAAGGGTTTCTTTGTTCAACGGAACATTAAAATCAACACGTACCAAAGCACGTTTATTGGTGAAATCGTACGATTCAATTGTAGCCATTTATTCTGCGTTTTTCGCTACAAAATTACCGATTATTCACGAATCTAACCATGGAAGGAAATAGAAGTAAATTCCAAGTAGCATGATTGCACCTTCCCAAAGGATTTCAAGGTAGTGTAAATTGCTTGGTCGTTGTTTCCACCAAAGCCCTAAAAGTGAAGTAAGAGCGACTAAAAGTACAAGCCAATGAAAGCCGTGTTGGAACAGGAGAAAAAGAAGGAATATACAAATGAGTAGCGTCCCAAAAAGACGAGCTGCTGTGATTCCCACTAATTGCGGAATTGTGCGCATTTGAGGAAGATCGTAGTTCAAGTCACGGATATCAAATGGTATGATTTGAATATACACCAAGAGTGCGATTGTCGCCAAATCAATCCAATGAATAGTGTGTTTTTCATTGATAACTGGAAACGCTACAAGTACAGCCCAAACAACCACAATCCATGTGTTTTTGAGTCCGCTGAATTCACGCAATGACTTTTCAATGAATGGAATGCGAATGGCGTAAAAAAGCACGATAAATCCTGTTCCAGCTAAAAGAAAGAGTGAACTGAACGGTAATGGAAGGAAGAAAAATAAACTGGTAGCTGCTATCGTTGTACAGATACATGCGGCTATAATAACCGATTTATGCGTATCCAACCAACGACTTCTAGGTGTTGTAATTGCGGTTTGCTGGAATGTTTTATTGCGGACTAAACGGTGAAAA
>JAYSRF010000179.1:0-9102 GCA_043721195.1 Fluviicola sp.
ACCAATAAAGGCATTCACTTTATTCCCAATCAAACAACCGTTGTTCATCAAACACCTTTTGAACCATTTAGGTTATTCTCTTCAGCCAATGAATTAACAGTTGCTGATCAAGAATCGCACATGTATAGATGGAATAAACGACTTGAAACCTTTCAATTGATAGGTGATTTTCCGTTTAATTCCAATTTGAATACCATGATGGTTGATTCGGTGAATGGTTATCACCTTATAGCGTGTAAAAATTTACAAATTACGAATCAAATTGGAAAACGACTCTTTACATTCGAAATAGCTCTAAAAGACGTCGAACGATTGGATGCGAAGTATTACGCCATTGCTGTTTCTGGCTTAATTGGATTCATCACGGTTGATTCAACACTCAAAAGCAAGTGGGATCCCTTTATCGAAACCTGTCGGAGGATGGGGGATCAACCTGAAGTTCGGTTTATTTTTAATTCCATTCGTGGTAGGGCAGTAGTACTAGATCCAACCACAAATTCGATTTACTTTTCAACCAATCAGGGATTATTTCGTTTTCAAAATGGTAAAACAACTCCTATTTATTTTAAAGAGAAAAAAATCTATTTCAAGCAAATAGAATGCATTCAAGGAATTCTTTTTGGCATAGATGATAATGGCGTTTTGTATGAAGTGAAACAGGATGAAATTGTTATTAGCTCGCTCAATTCAAAGATCCCAAGCGGAATTACAATTATCGGATTGAAACGCATAAATCAGGAGTTGTTTCTTATGGGTGATCAGGAAATCATTTATTTGGATCCGATAAAAAGAACAGTGAACCTGCTCAATGTGAAAATAACATCTTCTGACATCATTGATTTGAATATGTATCAGGGAAAATTGTTAGTGGTATTGAATCATGGAATCTTAGAATTGCAGTTGAATCAAAAAAATAAACAGAAGATTCGCCCGCTTTTTCAATTCATTGGATTTAAGGTGAATGACATTCCAACAGTAAAGATCAACAATAGCGTTTTTGCATATTTTGAAAGAGATTTCGAAATCAATTATGCCTTGCTCGTTTACAATAAGCAGTTTGAAGTACCACTTTATTACCGCATCAATGGCGGGAAATGGAAACAAGCAAGTAAAGGAGCACGTACACTTTCGTTGGCCTCACTTTCATCTGGAGAATACGATATTGAATTCAAATTGGGCAACCAACGCTTGCATTCCAAACGTATTCGATTTAGTATTGAAGATCCACTTTGGAAGCAAGGATGGTTTCTGTTATCAGTTGCAACCGTATTCGGAGCGATTATTTATAGTTATTTCAGACGAAAAATAAAGGCAATTCAACGCAGAAATGCTTTTTTAGCCGAGAAGTTAGAATTGGAAAAGTCACTTAAAGAATCCATGTTGCGTTCAGTTAAAGCACAAATGAATCCCCATTTTTTCTACAATGCCTTGAATACGATTCAAAGTTTTATTTATGAGAATGACAAGCGCAATGCGAGTACTTATTTATCGAAATTCAGCAAACTAACACGCATGATTTTAGAAATGAGTGATGCAGACCGTGTGACCTTGAATAGGGAAATTCAAGCATTAACACTCTACATCGAATTAGAAGAAGCGCGTTTCGATCAAGGTTTAAATCATACAATTACCATTGATTCGAATATCAACTTAGAAACCACTAAAATACCTTCCATGCTCATTCAACCATATGTTGAGAATGCGGTGAAACATGGACTCTTACATAAAAAGGGGGTAAAGTCATTACACATTGAATTTATTTTAGAAGCTGAACAGTTACTCAAAGTGATCATCGATGACAACGGAATTGGTCGATTCAAATCGGCTGAATTGAATCGCATGAAATACACGAATCATCAATCCTTTGCTACCGATGCAAACCTGAAACGGTTGAGTTTATTGCAAAAGGAAGGTGATGGATTAGCAATCGAATTCATCGATAAATTAGATGAGTTCGATGAACCAATTGGGACTACTGTGGTGATTCGAATTCCATTTTGAGCTATTTCTCACCAAGCAAGTCACATTTCACAAACTGAAATCACGCTTACATGAACTCTTGTACAATTTCTCTAATCTCTTCATTACATTTACATCAGATATGTACCGCGTTGTAATTATAGATGACGAGTTAAGGGCTCGTAATTTACTGAAAGGACTCATTCAGGAATTCTGTGATGACTTAGAAGTTGTTGATTTGTGTGAAGATTTGCCCAGTGGTGTGAAATCGATTCGTAAAAATAAACCCGATTTGGTGTTGTTGGACATTGAAATGCCTGGTTTTTCAGGGCTTGAAATCCTTGATTTTTTCAATGAGAATGAAATTGATTTTTCCATCATTTTCACAACTGCCTACAGTGAATTTGCTATTCAAGCGTTTAAATTATCTGCCATTGATTATTTGTTGAAACCAATTGAATTTGAAGATTTGGTGCAATCAATTGAACGATTCAAACGCCACCATAAACAAGTTAAAACTGATTTTTCACCCTTACAAGCGTTGAAAATCTCAAGTTATGATAAGATTGGTGTACCAACTACGAATGGTTTTCGGTTTATCAACACTAAAGATATTGCTTACCTCAAGGGGCAAAATTCGTATACGGAATTGGTTATTTCAACAGGAGAAAGTTTGTTGTTGTGTCGAACATTAAAGAATTTTGATGAGATGTTACAGGTCAATGATTTTTTCATCCGTTGCCATAAATCATATATCATAAATACGCATTTTGTATCAGAATTCACACGGTCGAATGGTGGTTTTGTGATCTTGAATGACAAGACTGAGATTCCAATTTCGAGCGATAAACAACCTGAATTGTTGGAGAAAATGATGCTTGTAAAGCGGTCGTGATAATAGATCTATTCCATTCAATTTAGATCGATGGGATAATCGTGAAAAACGCACCTCATTCCCACAAATCCACGAAGTGTACGAAGTTCAATAGAATAGGATCTGATAATTAAAATGGCGTTGAATCTCCAGGAGTAAAATCGTCTTCGATGTTATTCATATTACTTCCTAGCGTGATTGTCCTGGTTGGAATATCAAACTCGCGATTGACCGTCATTCCAGCGGTTGCAGAAGCAGGATTAAAATCATTGTTGTTTTCAATCACATCATCAAAATTCTCAAAACGTGCATATTGACCAACGAAGCGCATCCGAACGCGATCCAATGCACCATTTCGGTGTTTGGCAATAATGACCTCTCCGACACCTTCATTGGAAGCACCATCTTCGTCTTGTAATAAGCCATAATATTCCGGACGGTACAAAAATCCTACGATATCGGCATCTTGCTCAATCGCTCCTGATTCACGTAAGTCAGAAAGAATTGGTCGTTTATCTCCACCACGCGTTTCCACCGAACGACTCAACTGAGATAAGGCGATAACAGGTATGTTGAGTTCTTTCGCGATTTCTTTGATCGATCGTGAAATGGTTGAAATCTCTTGCTCACGATTCCCCGCGCCTTTTGATCCACCAGCCGACATTAATTGCAAGTAATCAATAATCACCATTTGAATGTCGTACTGCATTTTCAGACGACGGCATTTTGCACGTAAGTCGAATACAGATAATCCAGGCGTATCATCAATATAAATTGGAGCGGCGGATAATTTGGTGATTCTGGTATAGAGTTGTTGAAACTCGTGATCTTCCAGTTTTCCTTTTCTTAATTTTTCAGCACTAATTCTCGATTCACTGGAAATCAAACGTTTCACCAATTGAACAGAGGACATCTCTAGCGAGAAAATCGCCACGCCCATGTTGTAATCGACAGCGGTGTTGCGCGCCATTGATAAAACGAATGCTGTTTTACCCATCGCTGGACGAGCTGCAATCACAATCATATCAGATCGTTGCCAGCCAGAAGTGATTTCATCTAACTTGCGGAAACCAGTAGGAACTCCAGATAAACCATCACTGTTTTTAGCGGCTTGCTCAATTTCATTGATCGCTTCCATTACCACAGATTGCATCGTAGAAATGGACTTTTTCATGTTGTTTTCAGCAATTCCAAACAATTGACCTTCCGCTTTTGTCAATAATTCAAATACATCGGTTGTTTCCTCGTACGCATCACGCAAGGTTTCAGAACACATGCGAATGATTTCACGCTGAATGTGTTTTTGTGCAATGATTCGTGCATGGTATTCAACGTGAGCAGACGAAGCTACACGTTGCGTCAAAGAAGAAATATAAACTGCTCCACCGGCGACTTCTAATTCGCCATTTTCTTTCAGTTTGTGGGTAACTGTTAATAAGTCAATCGGATTAGACGTCCCAAACAATTCACGAACAGCGCCATAGATATATTGGTGCTTCGGATCGTAAAAGCTTTCAGTAGATAACATGTCGATGGTATCCGTAACCGCATTTTTCTCAAGCATCATTGCCCCTAAAACAGCTTGTTCCAAATCAGTTGCATGTGGCGGTACACGCCCCATATCGTTCGCTAATGGAAGAATTGCATTCTTAGTTCGTGCGCCTACTCGACGCGGATTGTTGCCTGATTGTTGTTCGTCCATAGTGCAAAGATACTGAAAGCTGTCTCCTCTTAAGAACGAATCGATGTTTTTTAGTTACGAAAAGGAAATGAACACGTTTTGAACAATTGTAGTGTAAACATGATAATTTATGAATTGAAAAAGTGAGTGACCAATTTTTATAGTGCTAATCCGCTTTTTTGCAACTGAATAAGTGCATTACATCGGTTTTCAAACGTATCTGATCCAACAGGAACAACAACCTGTTCGAACAATTCAATCAATTTTTCTGAATGTACAGCAGATTTATTGCTTGCAAATTCAAAATACATGAATTTCACCCACAATACAGCTTTTAAGTGCGTTTGATCTGCATTCCACATGAGCATTTCAGCTGTTAAACCTCGTTTTGAATACTCAATTAATTTCGTTTCTATCAATACTTCTTCCGCAACTTTTGCAGGTTTGAGGTACATGATTTGATTGGAAGCAACCACCCAAGCACAACCAGTTTGTTTCAAATGTGAAAAAATCTCTAAGTTGTAATGTTCCGACATGTGATCTTCACGTGCATTGAAGAAATAGTCAAGAAAACGCGAATTGTTCAAGTGATTAAATGGATCGCAATCCTGAAATCTGATTTTTAACCGCGATTGTGGTGTTTTTTCCATGTTTAGTTTTATTAAATACCAATTGGTATGTATGTGGGTAAAAAAATACTATGCTCTTTTTAATTGGATAATTTGTTGTTCAGTAATATCAAGCACATTGTGTAAATACGTTGCGTCATCATGCAACATGGCTAAATAGATTCCACCTTCGATGATTGCGTAGATATTTCCTGCCACCAATTTTGCGTTGATGTCTGTTTTTAACTGCCCGAACTGAATTCCTTTTTCAATAATCGTTTCAAGCGAAGTTATTAGGCGATTGACAACTTCTTTTGTTGCTTGATAAAGAATCGGATTCACATGTTTTGCATCGATGCCAACATTCAGTACGGGACAACCGCCTCTCGAACTAGCTAATTCGTAATAATTGCGGTAGAAATGTGTAATAGCTAATAATTTGTCGATTGCATTGTGTTGCTCTTTGATGAATTGAGTCATCGGATGAATGACAAAGTCCACATTTTTATGAAACGCGTGCAATGCCAATTCCTCTTTGTTTTTGAAGTTACAGTAAATCGCTCCTTTTGTCAGTTGTGTCGCTTCTGTAATATCCGAAAGACTGGTTCCAACATAGCCTTTTCGGTTGAAAATCGGTGCTACGATCTCCAAAATATAATCAGCTGTTGTTCCTTCTTCTCGTTTCAAAATCGTCAATTGTGTGACAAATATATGAATTAAATACCGATTGGTATGTGGTGCTTTGTTAAAAAAGCCTATCCCAATTAGATTGGAATAGGCTTGAATTAAATGGATATTCGATTACTTCACAACAGCCAATTTTTCTGTTAATTCGCGGCCATTAATCACAATATGAACAAGGTATTCGCCTGCTTCTAATGTTGAGACATCCAATGAAAATGAGGTAGTACCTTTTTCAAACAGTTGATCTCCTTGCAATACGGTTTTCATTTTCATATTATAAACAATGTAGCGTCCTTGAACCGTTTCACTTACATTCTCGATGGTAACATTCAATTGATCTTTAGCTGGATTTGGAACTAACACTACTTCTAAGTCAGTTGTCATAAAGATGGTTTCTTCACCAAGTACTGTTCCATCAGCAGCTAAAATGCGGTACGTGTTCCATCCATTGATCGGATTTACATCTTCGAAAAGACCATTTTTAGATAGAACGTTTGCTACGGTTTCAAAAGATGACCCATTTGCACTTCGTTCAATTGTCCAATTTTCGGCAGTTTCAGTAGTGTTCCAAGAAACGAGTGATTTCGCACCTTCTTCCAATGATCGCACTGAAAATTCAGGTAAAGCGATTGCTGAAGGAGTTAACGTACGTGTAAAGGTGTAGGTAGTTAAAATTGATTCAGATGTAGTATTTCCAGCGGTACGATAACCAGTGAATTTAATGGTGATTGATGTTCCTCCATTATCGGTTACTTCTACCAAGCCATATTGACCAGTTGATGAATTTGTATTGGGGAATGTTCCACCCTCGCTATAAGTTCCACCTTTTGTTGAACCACTGTTATTGACTGCTGCTGCTTGAAAAACAGGGTAATCATTTGGGTTATTACTTCCAGTAGAAAAATCATGGTTTGTTCCGTTATCAATGGCTAACATGTGTGCATCACCACTCAAAATAAACATGTTTTTGATATTATTATCTCGAAAGAAATTAGATAATTCAGTTCGTTCAGCTGTAAATCCACCCCAGTTATCCGTTTGATTTCCACCAAAAGATACACCACTAATCCAAGCAATCATTAAATTATTGTCGCGAGCATATAAACATTGATTTTTGAACCACGTTTTTTGTGTAGCTCCCATGATAGATCCAGAAATGCGCTCTGAACGAAGATCAGACAAAATGTAATGCACACGACCAATAGTAAAAGATTGATAAATTGGAACATTTCCGCTTCCCGCAGCTAATGTATAGTGAGGTACATATTCTTGGTAAGATAAGCGTGCGTTTGTGCGACCTACAGAAGTTGAAGTACTGTTATTTCCACAGTAGTCATGATCATCCCAGATATGAGCAAGTGGTGTGTCTTTAAAGAAGTTTTTACTAGGAGTTAGGGATAATATTTGTGTTTCATAAGGTGTACGATGAACATTAATATCCGTTGATGAATTGGGATTTGAATAATGAATATCACCAGTGGATACATGAAGAAGTGGCGTTTTTGCATTCATTAAATTGTAGACCTCATGATTGGAATTAACAGCACAAGATGCAACTGTAAACTTATACGAAAAGGCTCCGGAAGCAGGAGTTGTGAATTTTCCAATATCATCAGAAGAATTATCCGTTATTCCTGCTGATTGAATCGCATAATAATAAGTGGTGTTTGGAGAAAGACCACTAACAGTCATTTTAGCCATCAAGTTATTGGAAGAAGATGCCACTGCATTTGTAGAGAAAATAGGACTTGTAAGTGAGGCGGAAGTACTTACCACCAATCTACACGTTGTTGATGCAGCCGTCATCTTTGCTACCACTACTGCAGAAGTTGGTTGGGTTGCGCCACTCCATTGGTAAACCACTTCATTGATACCAGCTGAAGTTTCGATTCCAGTAAGTCCCAAGTCAAAGCTTATGTCTGAACTAGTTGCATTTCGTTGATGAATTTCAACAGCGATAACATTGTTTCCAGCTACAAAAGCGGTTGTTGGAAGTGTTACTGTTTGAAAGGTACCACCGTCATCACTAGCAGTTGTAGAAGCCCAAGTGTTGTATGCTACTGTTCCAGCTGCCATGTTATTTCGGTAAACTTCTGTTCCATTCACATATACAACCACTCCATCATCGCGTTTTATGCTCATGGAATAACTTGTAAACAAAGCTGGATTTGTTATTGAAATTGTTTTCCGAAAATAAGTTGTAGGAAAACGATTGCTCGTTGGTCCACCGTTCACAATAGTTGCTTCTACTATTGCATCACCATAACCAAGTTCAGCAGCACCAGATGCCCATGTAACATCGGAAAAAGAGCTTGATCTCCAAGTAGTTCCTTGATTACTACCATTGTCTAGGTATTTCCAAATTGATCCTGTTGGAATTAGTACTTGATCAGCCCATACAGAAGAACAACAAGTAAGTAAAACCGAAAATAAAAGTGTTTTCATTGAATTCTAGTTTTTAATTTCGGGCAAAGTAAGCTCAGTAAAATCGATTTAGTATTTTGAATTCGTTAAGAATACAACAAATAAATACGTTAATTAGATTATTTCAACTAACATCTGATGAGACAGCTTCAAACTTAGAATTGAATGAAGGTGAATACGAATCAAGTGATTAATTCAAAAAAAATGCGTTTAGTCACAACAAAGGTTTATTCACCTCAGTTCGAGTATGAATTTGAGTTCAGAATCCAATAAAAGTGTAAAAGACATTCTGATTTTATGAAAGGGCTATTATAAAGCAATCTCTATTCCAACTGGACAATGATCAGAACCTAAAATTTCTTTGTGAATTGTTGAAGATTTCACTTTTGGAATAATCGCTTCGCTCACCAAAAAATAATCAATTCTCCAGCCTACGTTCTTCTCTCTAGCGCCACCGCGGTAACTCCACCAGGAATAATTGACTAAATCACCATTTTTTGCCCGAAACGAATCAACCAAACCTGACGCAACATAATTATCCATTCCGTCAATTTCTTGTTGCATGTAACCTGCTGATTTATTGTAATTCGGCTTTGGTCGAGCAAGATCAATTGCTTTATGAGCTACATTCATGTCTCCACAAACAATAACTGGTTTCTTCGCTTCCAAACCTTTTAAGTATTTCAAAAAATCAGCATCCCATGTTTGTCGGTAATCCAATCGCAATAATTCGCTCCCTGAATTAGGAACATAAACAGTGACCAAATAGAAATCTGCATATTCGGCACAGATCACACGACCTTCTTTATCGTGTTCAGCAATTCCCATATCGAATGTAATGGAAAGCGGTTCTGTTTTGGAAATAATAGCAG
>JAYSRF010000180.1:0-9098 GCA_043721195.1 Fluviicola sp.
TTAATTGGATTTTGTTAACTCAGTGGTAGGTTGCGGGAAAATTCCTGCGCGACTAATGGTTTTTGTTTTCTTATACAACGTCAATAACTCTTCGGTGAGTTGTCCTTCTAAACGAACGGATAATACCACCACTTGTTTATCTGAGCTAACAATTTCCCAGGTTCCTTGTTGAAGTGTATTGCCCAATTGTTGTGTCACACGTTCTTCCGATAAATCGATTGTAATACTGGTGGAACTTACTTCAATTACATCTGAACCAATATCTAAGGTATACCCAGGAATGGTACCCGTATAAACCCCATACAGCTTCTTTTTAAGGTGTTGACCGAAACTAGTACTACAACCGATCAATAAGAAACACATCACCAGCCAATTTTTCATTCTTTTTCTCTTGGTATGGTGGCAAATGTAACCAAAAACCTGATCTGGAATGGTTTCGATGCCGTTTTCGGGTTAATTTTATGTTGAAGAGGTAGGTTGCTAGTTGTCCGCTATTTTTTGACGTTGCATTTCACCCCTACGAGGTGATGGTTATAAGATGTCTAATTTGTTAAACCATTTTGTCCCGCTGGGACAATGGATGTAAGTTGAGGAAATCAACCTTTACAACTTCATTCAATAATCACCTAAACTTTAATAAAGCAGCTGGATTACAGCCAGTCACGTAGTGACGCAATTGCGTAAACCAAAAGTCACGTAGTTACGCAATAGTGTAATACAGCAAGTCAGGTAGTGACGAAACAGTGTAGTACAGCAAGTCACGTAGTGACGCAATAGTGTAATACAGCAAGTCACGTAGTGACGAAATAGTATAATACAGCCAGTCACGTAGTGACGTAATAGCGTAACAGATATCTACAAGCTCCCTTTTGCCCCGTTAGGGGTAAGATCCCCTCTTTCCAGTGGTTAAGCAACAGATCACCCCTATCACTGAAAAACCCCGAACATCCGAAGATACTCAGGGTCTAACATTTCGTGAGAGGTGGAAGCCAACCCACAAACTTTTTAATTATTTGAAGGAAATAATTTCAATAATGAATGCGCCTATTTGGATCTCTTTTTTTACCATTCGAACCAATGCGGTGACAAAAGTACTAAAATAAATTTCAAAGCGAGGAATTGGATAGGGATTTGTGTTAGAAAACGGTTTGTTACTCAATCCTCAAACTCAACCCTCACCCTCAACCCTCCTTCCCTACTCAATCCTCAAACTCAACCCTCCTTCCCTACTCAATCCTCACCCTCAATCCTCAAAATCAATCCTCCTTCCCCGCTTTGTGTTTTTTACCGTGGATGTCCACCACTTCGCGGGCTAGTTTGTAACCAAGTGCGAAGTCAGGATGATCGTTTTTGATGAACTCTACCAGCAGATCAAGTTCCCGTCTGAGCAAGTCGTCGATTTCCGCGATGCGTTCACGGATCTGTCCAGTGGCTTTACCGCGGTTGATGATGGCATTTCGGGTAGAACCAAACGTTACCTGCATCTGGTCGACCCGTTGCACCAAGTCATCGATCTGCGTTTGCGCTATGCCGAAGTCGGCAATCAATGTGGCGGCATACTGTACAGCAGCGTCTTTGACTCGATTCAGGCATTGAATCGTACTGGCACTAGACCCTTGATACAAGGCTGATTCGCGAAAATGCAGGTGGGCAAGCAAGGACTTATTCGCTGTTTCTTTGGCCAACACACGGAGCGCACTGGCTATTTTGTGTGCTAAACCAGCCGTTTGTTCCCGTTCCTGATCCTTTACATCTTTCACCCCAAGCGTACTTCGATCCTGTGTTTCTATCAACTGATCGAGTACGGCTACCTTGTCGCTAAACTGCACATATACCGCCACAAAAGTGGGAATGCTATCCCAGACGGCTTCATTGGAAGCACAAAACGTTTCAACCGCTTTGTACATCTTGATTCGATTACTATTTTTCGTGTTCATTGTTTTGGAGATTTGTGGCCCCCGAATTAACGTCTTGATCCAAGGAGCCGGTTCATAATTCTACCCAACAACTAAAGCTTCATTTGTTTCTTAAAGTTACACCAAAAGCCTTTACAGCACTGGTTTACTGAGTGTTTGGACGGCAGAACTGATTGAATGTTAACTGCAATTGAGTAAACGGAAACGGTGATTCCCTGTTTTCGGTTTTCGCGACAGTTTTACACGCTGACATATTGGTTTTACGTGTTGACACATTGGTTTTACGCCGTGCATTATGGGTTTTACGCTCCGACATATTGGTTTTACGGGTTGACACATCTGTTTTACGCAGTGCATTATGGGTTTTACGGGTTGACACATCTGTTTTACGCAGTGTACGATGAGTTTTACGCTCTGACATATTGGTTTTACGGGTTGACACATCGGTTTTACGCAGTGACACATGAGTTTTACGCTCTGACATATTGGTTTTACGGGTTGACGTATTGGTTTTACGTACTGACATATTGGTTTTACGGGTTGACACATTGGTTTTACGCAGTGCATTATGAGTTTTACGGGCTGACACTTGGGTTTTACGCAGTGCACAGAAGGCCACGGAAGCATGCCGAGCTTACAGGAGGGAGTGACAGACGGGGTATAGATGGCGCAGTTCTAAAGCACCGAACTAGGCGGGAGGGCTTGGCGGTTGATGCGTTACTAAATAGCTATAGATTTCGTGGGTGAGTTGTTGCAGGAGATGGGGCGATTCCTGTAGGTCGAATAAAAGGACTTTTGCCGTGAGATCGAGGTAGCCGTTGTGAATGCCTTCCCAGTTGAGGGAGCTGGTGTTGATGTGCAGTAGACTCATAGCAGTAGCACCCGCATGAAGGCGGTAACAATCGGCCATTAAACCCAGGTTGTTGAGGCTGCCGACGAGTTTGGTGTTGATGAGATCGTCTTGAATGAGGGAAAGGATGAATTTTTTGCGTTTAATGGGGTTCATGCGAGTTTGTTTTGAAGGTTTTTATTCAATTCATTCGTTTTCACCGCATCGTTTCTTGCTACAAGAATACAATTAATAATTGTTTCATGCAAATATTCAAGCATTAAATTGCAATTAATTGTCTTTTCAGCGCAATTCGTTACCTTTCACCGTTTTTCGCATCTTTGCATTAAAAGCGAATTTATACGCACAATGACGAAACTACAATTGAATCGAATCAAGGCAGTATTGGCCGAAAAGAGCGTTAGCAGTAAAGACCTAGCGCAACACTTGGGCAAAACGGAATCGACAGTTTCCCGCTGGAGCACCAATGATGTGCAACCTTCGGTGGAAACTCTGTACGAGATCGCGCAATTTCTGGAAGTGGATATCCGGGAGTTGTTGGTTGCTACGAGGTAGATTTGATTCACTATTTAAAACCACTACACGAAACTCTCTTAATTATGAACGAAAGAGATACAAGAAAGGAACTTATTGACCGCAGATTGGCAGATGCCGGCTGGGATGTTGATGATGTTACTAAAGTCGTTCAAGAATTTTCTGTATCGAAAAATATGGCTAGTGAACCTCCTCTTCGCTACGGGTATCAGTTTTCAGACTATGTTTTATTAGGAAAAGATGGTAAACCTTTAGCTGTTGTCGAAGCTAAAAAATCCAGTGTAGATGCAAACATAGGAAGAGAACAAGCAAAACAATATTGCCACAACATTCATTCAATACAAGGCGGAGAATTACCCTTTTGCTTTTATACCAACGGACACGATATCTTTTTTTGGGACTTAGATAACTATCCTCCAAGAAAAGTTCATGGTTTCCCTACTAGAGATGATCTAGAACGATACTCATACATACGCAAAGCCAGAAAATCATTAGTAGGCGAAAGTATCAATGCCAAGATTGCTGGCCGTGATTTTCAAATTGGAGCAATTAGGGCTGTTCTGGAAGCGGTTGAAAAAAGGAAAAAGAAATTCCTATTGGTTATGGCAACTGGAACAGGTAAAACTAGAACCTGTATTGCCTTAGTAGATACATTAATGCGATTCGGTTGGGCAGAAAGAGCATTGTTCTTGGTTGACAGAGTTGCATTGCAAAATCAGACTCTTGATGCTTTTAAGGAACATTTGCCTAACGAACCTAGGTGGCCTAAGCCAAATGAAAAAGAAATTGCCACGGACAGAAGAATTTATGTTTCCACATATCCAAGTATGTTGAATATAATAAGAGATGAGAAAAAATCTTTATCACCACATTTCTTTGATTTAATTATTGTTGACGAGAGCCACAGGAGTATTTACAACACTTATGGGGAAATTCTGGACTATTTCAACACAATAACTTTGGGTTTAACAGCAACGCCAACAGATGTGATAGACCATAATACTTTTCAATTATTTGACTGTGAAGATGGGATACCCACTTTTGCCTATTCATATGAAGAAGCAGTAAATCATATTCCACCCTACTTGAGCGATTTTCAAGTAATGAAAATCAAAACAAAGTTTCAGGAAGAAGGGATTAGCAAACGCACAATTTCACTTGAAGATCAACAAAAATTAATTCTTGAAGGAAAGGAGATTGAAGAAATAAATTATGAAGGGACACAAATTGAAAAGAATGTAATCAACCGAGGAACGAACGCATTGATAGTACGTGAGTTTATGGAAGAGAGTATTAAAGATTCAAATGGGGTTTTGCCAGGGAAAACCATTTTCTTCTGTATGACTAAGGCACACGCCAGAAGAATGGAGACAATCTTCGATTCATTGTACCCAGAATATAAAGGCGAACTAGCAAAAGTCATTGTGAGCGAAGACCCAAGAGTGCATGGAAAAGGCGGCTTACTAGATCAATTCACTAACAATGACTTACCTCGAATAGGAATAAGTGTTGACATGCTTGATACGGGTATTGACATAAGGGAAATTACAAATCTTGTTTTCGCCAAACCGGTTTATAGTTATACAAAGTTTTGGCAAATGATAGGTAGAGGAACACGATTGCTTGAGCCTGAAAAAATTAAACCTTGGTGTACACAGAAAGATTCATTCCTCATTTTAGATTGTTGGGACAATTTTGACTATTTCAAACTAAATCCTAAGGGAAAACAACTCAATACACAAATACCATTACCAGTTCGCTTGTTTGGTTTACGCTTGGATAAAATTGAAAAAGCCATTGAGTTAAGTGAAACAGAAATTGCAGTAAAAGAAATTGCAAATCTGAAATTGCAAATTGAATTGCTACCAAAAAACTCAGTTGTAATTCTTGATGCGCAACATGAATTACAAAGACTTGGAGATGACAATTTCTACAATCCATTGAACCATGAGAAAATTGATTTTCTTAGAAATTTTGTAAAACCTCTATTTAGAACAATCGCAAATGTCGAGTTCAAGGCTATGCGATTTGAAAAAGATATTGTCGAGGTTTCTTTGGCTCACTTATCAAGCGAAAGAGAAAAGTTTGAAACCTTAAAAGACAGTATAGTTGAAGAAATTGGAGAACTACCACTGACAGTAAATATTGTTTCTAAGGAGCAAGACCTTATCAGACAAGCACAAACAAATCAGTATTGGGTTACGGTAAATGAAGAGAAGTTCGATGAACTCATTCTAAAAATTTCACCGTTGATGAAATTTCGCGATTCAGTCGTTCCATTATCGCCAGCAAAATTCAATCTTAAAGACATGCTTTTCAGTAAAGAAAAAGTTGAATTTGGTCCTCAACATGAATCTGTAAGTATTACCCGTTACAAAGAATTAGTGGAGGAAAAAGTAAATGCTTTGGTTTCATCAAATCCTCTTCTGCAAAAACTAAAAGACGGGAAATCACTTGATAAAACTGAAGCAGAAGAATTAACAGAAGTATTACACAACGAACATCCACATATTACGGTTGATCTATTGAGAAAGGTATATAACAATAGAAAAGCGGAACTTGTACAATTCGTAAAACATATTTTGGGAATTGAAATTCTTGAAACTTTCCCCAATTCAGTTTCTAAATCCTTCGAAAAATTCATTGCCGATCATTCCTATATAAACGGTCGTCAATTGGAGTTTCTACAACTCCTCCAAACCTACTTAATAGAAAAGGGCGAAGTGGAAAAAAGAGACTTGATTACAGCACCTTTTACAAGAATACATCCTGATGGAATTCGTGGAGTTTTCTCGAATCCAGAAATTGAAGAGATAATTACGTTCATTCAAAAACTAGCGGCATAAGATGGTTAAAGAAATTAGAACCAAATTAATAGAATTGGCGAGGTTAAGAACAACTTGGGCTTACTCTCAGCTAAACAACCAATTACAATTGGGATTAGACTTTTCTAATGGTCATGATAATAAATTAATTGGAGAATGGTTGGGCGAAATCTCGACACATGAACACGAAAAAGACAGACCATTACTGAGTGTACTAATTACTCATAAATATGGTAAACGTGAACAGGGTGATGGATTCTATAAGCTGTGTGAGAATATTTATGGCAAGAATTGGGAAACTCTAAAGAAAGATAAAAAATGGGAAAATGGACTTATTGCAGACTGCTATGAGTTTTGGTTAAACCCTGATAATTACAAGAAATTTAAAAACAATTTTTAGCATGCTTACACAATCACTTAAAAGTAAAGTTGCGGCCCTTTGGGATAAATTCTGGAGTGGCGGAATTTCAAATCCACTTAATGCTATTGAGCAAATTACCTATTTGCTTTTTATGAAGCAGTTGGATGAAACCGACAAACGGAAGGTAAGCAATGCTGATTTTCTAAATGAAAAATACACTTCCATTTTCGCTGGCAAGTATTTTCCTCCTGGAGTTGACGAAAAAGATGAAAAAAATGCCGTTGAACGTGAAACTTTAAGATGGAGCTACTTTACACGAATGCCAAGTGACGAAATGCTTTTACATGTTCAAAGCAAGGTGTTTCCCTTTATTAAAGAATTAGAATCAATTGACCAAAAAGTAAAAGAAGGAGAAACGTTAAAATTTTCCTTTTTCACTAAGCACATGGCAAACGCAGCTTTTCTTATTCCTAGTGGTAGAATGTTAACTGAAGCTACTAAAACCATTGACGAGATTTATACAGAGCTTGAAAAAGAAAACCGTTTCATTGATGCCCAAGGTGATTTCTATGAATATTTACTAGATTCTTTAAGACAGTCAGGTAAAAATGGACAGTTTAGAACGCCAACACATGTAATTGAATTAATTACTGAATTGGTGGAACCAAAGCTTGGGAATCGAATTGCTGACCCTGCAAGTGGTACAGCGGGATTCCTTTTGGCAGCATACAAATATTTGATTACTGAGTTTACTAGCGACACCTATAAACAAGCTGACGATAACGGATTTATGAGGGGGACGCTTGCAGATAAATTGGTTAATGATAAAGCAAAAAAAATGCTGAATGAAGAAACCTTTTTTGGTTTTGATATTGACCCAACCATGATTCGTATTGGTTTAATGAACCTCATGATGCATGGAATTACTCAACCAAAAATAGATTATAAAGACACTTTAAGTAAAAATTACAATGAGGATAATGCCTACGACATTGTAATGGCTAACCCTCCTTTTACAGGAAAGATTGATAAAGGGGATTTGAATGAAACCTTCACAGTATCTACAACTAAATCAGAATTGCTTTTTGTAGAACGCATCTATAAAATGCTACGCATGGGCGGTACTGCTGGGGTTGTTGTACCGCAAGGAGTGCTTTTCGGAAGCGGGAAAGCGTTTAAAGATATCCGTAAAATTCTGATTGATAAATGTGAGTTAAAAGCAGTGATTAGTATGCCTAGCGGTGTTTTCAGGCCATATGCTGGAGTTGCCTCAGCTATTTTAGTTTTCACGAAAGGTGGAGAAACAAACAACGTTTGGTTTTATGAATTGCGAAGTGATGGATGGAGTTTGGATGACAAACGGACTCCATTATTAAATAAAGATGGAAGCCGTGATTATGGTGATTTACATTTAATAATTGACACATACAAAAAAAGGAATCCGAAAAAAGAAAGTGACAGAACAAAGCAACACTTCTTTGTTCCAAAAAGCGAAATTGAAAACAATGACTACGAACTAAGTTTAAGCAAATATAAAGTAGAGGTATATGAAGAAATCAAATATGATGAACCCAAAGTAATTGTCTCTAAAATTTTGGATTTAGAGAAGAATATTTTAGAAGGAATTCAAGAACTTGAAAATATTATTAAATGAGATTCTTGAAAATCAAAGACATTGGAAAAGTCTTTTCAGGAGCTACTCCTAAGACAGACGTCAAGGACTATTGGGATGGTAATATTCCTTGGGTTACCCCAAAAGAAATCAATAAGCTGGATTCTCAATATCTAAATGACACTGAACGAAGAATCACTGAAATTGGATTAAAGTCATGTTCAGCAAACATACTCCCAAAAGGAAGTATACTTTTTACATCAAGAGCTCCAATTGGCCTTGTGGCAATTGCTGATATAAATGTTTGCACAAATCAAGGGTTTAAAAGCATTGTATTAAATGAAGGTATTGATTCATTATACATTTATTACACTCTCAAGTATTTCATAAGAGAACTAAATGATTTGGGAACAGGCACAACCTTTAAAGAGCTATCCAAAAGCACTTTTGAGAAATTTGAAATACCAGTCCCCTCATACATAGAACAAGTAAAAGTTGGAACGATATTAAGAAAGACAGAGGCTTTAATCAAACAACGAAAAGATAACATTGCATTATTAGATGAATTTTTGAAAAGTACTTTCTTGAAAATGTTTGGTGATCCAGAGAGAAATAATAAGGGATGGGAGAAGAATGCTGTTGAAAAATATACCGATTGCATAGTTCCTGGACGTGACAAACCAAAATCCTTTTCTGGCACAACTCCATGGTTTACAACAAATGATTTAATACATAAGGGATTTGTTGTAAAATCAAAAAACAATCTTGGACTAACAAATAAAGAGATTAAAGAAGTTCGAGCAAAAATAATCCCTATAGGAAGTGTTATTATGACTTGTGTTGGAGATTTAGGCACAATTTCTATCAACAAGGAGCCGTGTATTGTAAATCAACAGCTACATACATTTCAGTGTCATTCTGAAATGAACAATGTATATCTGATGCACAACTTGAGTTTTTTAAAATCTTTCATGTATAAAATGGCCTCTACAACAACGGT
>JAYSRF010000181.1:0-28065 GCA_043721195.1 Fluviicola sp.
TGCTGATGAATTAATGATGCGGTCTATGGAGGATCAAATGTTAGAACTTCGAGGGTTTCACGTGAAACATTTAATGTCCTAGTCTTATCTGTTGTAATTTTGTTCCACGTGAAACATTCTTTTTTGTGATCGTGTGTTTAATAATTTTCTGTTGTGGATTTGTTCCACGTGAAACATTGGTTTATGTTGAAAGAGTATGATGTAATTGTTGTTGGTGGTGGACATGCTGGTTGTGAAGCTGCGAATGCAGCGGCGAAATTGGGGTGTAGCGTTTTGTTGGTGACAATGAACATGAATACAATTGCGCAAATGAGTTGCAACCCTGCTATGGGTGGTGTTGCGAAAGGACAAATTGTTCGTGAGATTGATGCGCTTGGTGGTGGAAGCGGAATTGTTTCTGATTTGAGTGCGATTCAGTTTCGAATGCTCAACAAGTCAAAAGGTCCTGCAATGTGGTCTCCACGAACACAAAACGACCGCATGAAGTTTGCCGAAGAATGGCGTTTGTTGTTGGAAAGGAATTTAAATGTTGATTTCTGGCAAGACATGTGTACGGGTTTGATTGTTGAGAATAATCGTATTCTTGGAATTAAAACAGGTCTTGGACTCCCGATCTATGGTAAATCTGTTGTGCTCACGAATGGAACGTTTTTAAATGGATTGATTCATCTCGGTGAAAAACAATTGGGCGGTGGTCGTGTTGGTGAAAAAGCTTCTTTTGGTATTACAGAGGATTTAGTTTCGTTTGGTTTTGAAGCTGGTCGCATGAAAACAGGAACACCACCTAGAATTGATGGTCGCTCGTTGGATTATTCGAAGATGGAAATTCAAGAGGGTGATGCAATGCCTTCTAAGTTTTCTTATTCTGATACAAAGCCTTTAGCTGTTCAACGACCTTGTCACATTACGTATACCAATCCTGAGACGCATGAATTGTTGAAGGAAGGTTTTGATCGTTCTCCAATGTTTAATGGTGCTATTAAAAGTACTGGACCTCGTTATTGTCCAAGTATTGAAGATAAAATCAATCGTTTTGCAGATCGTGATCGCCATCAGATTTTTGTGGAACCTGAAGGTTGGAATACTGTAGAGATCTATGTGAATGGTTTTTCTACTTCTTTACCTGAAGATGTTCAGCAAAAAGCATTGCGATCTATTCCTGGATTTGAGCAAGCAAAAATGTTTCGACCAGGTTATGCTATTGAATATGATTATTTCCCACCAACTCAATTGAAGCATACGCTTGAAACAAAATTGGTGGATGGTTTATATTTTGCTGGTCAAATCAATGGAACAACTGGTTACGAAGAAGCAGCTTGTCAAGGTTTGATGGCTGGAATAAATGCTGGTTTAAAGGTTCAAGAAAAGGATTCTTTTATTCTAACCCGCAGTGATGCGTATATCGGTGTGTTGATTGATGATTTGATTACGAAGGGAACGCAAGAACCTTATCGTATGTTTACGAGTAGAGCTGAATATAGAATATTGCTTAGACAAGATAATGCTGATGTCCGATTAACGCCATTGGCCTTTGATCTTGGTTTGCAGGATCAGCAAGCCTTGGATAAAGTAAACCGTAAGGTAGTAGCAGCAGGTCAATTGATGTCTGCACTTAGAAAAGAAGGTGTTTCACCGTTAGTGGCGAATCCTTTATTAGTTGAAGCTGGAAGCGCTCCTTTGACGCAACAAGTAAAATTGTCTACAGTTATAATCCGACCACATATTACCATGGATCATGTGTTGGCAATGAGTGAATCTGTTAAACAATTAGCTGATTTACTAACGTTGGAACATGAAGATGCTGTTGAACAAGCTGAAATTTTGTTGAAGTATGAAGGCTATATTGCGCGCGAAGAAGAGGTCGCTTTAAAGCTTTCACGATTAGATAGCCTATCTATTCCTGATTCTGTTGATTATTGGAACATGGGTAGTTTAAGTATAGAAGCTAGAGAGAAACTAACAAAGATTCGACCAGTTACGATTGGTCAAGCGTCGAGGGTTAGTGGAGTATCACCGAGTGATATTTCTATTTTATTAATTCATTTAGGAAGATAAACGTTTCACGTGGAACATAACAATACACAGAATTGTCCAGCTTGTAATGCTGCAACAAACACTCCGTATTTGGAGGTAAAAGATCATTTTCTTAGTAAAGAAACCTTTCAATTGGTAACCTGCACGAGTTGTAAGTTGGTATATACAACCCCAAGACCTTCTTTAGAAGTAATAGGTGATTATTATAAATCGGAAGAGTATGTTTCTCACAGTTCGACTAAAAAGGGACTTGTAAACAGTGTTTATAACAAGGTGCGAAATTATACCTTGAATAAAAAGGTGAAATTAGTTCAGCGCTTAGTCAGTGGAAAAGAACTCTTGGATATTGGTGCTGGTACGGGTCATTTTTTAAATCGTGCCCAAGAAAATGGTTTCAATGCATTGGGTTTGGAGCCAGATGAAGATGCACGCCGTGTTGCTGTGGAACAAAACAGTGTAGAACTAAAGTCATTGAATGAATTATACAATCTCCCAACTTCTGGGTTTGATTGTATCACCATGTGGCATGTGTTGGAGCACGTGTATAATTTGAAGGATGATTCTCAACAAATTTCTTCGCTGATTAAAACGGGAGGTGTTTGGATTATAGCTGTTCCTAACCACACTTCATTTGATGCACGTCACTATGGAGCTTTTTGGGCGGCCTATGATGTTCCACGTCACCTTTATCATTTTTCTCCTGCATCCATTGTTCCGTTTGTTGAACAATTTGGTTTTGAATTGGAGGAACAACTACCAATGAAGTTTGATGCGTATTATGTTTCGATGCTGAGTGAAAAATACAAGGGTGGATCTTTACTAAATGCCCTTCGAATTGGTTGGTTATCGAATATGCGTTCCAAGAATGGAAAATGTAGTTCGCAAATCTATGTTTTTAGAAAAAAGTAGGTTTTAAAGCGTTTTCTGCGCTTTAATTGACCTCTAGGATGCAAATACTAGGGATGTTGCTTGATATGGAAGGAAATCAAGTGAAATTTTTAACAGAAACACGTGTTTTTTGGTGGTTTTTAGAGTTTGGCTCTTTTCAATGAATCATATAGTTGAATTAGTTTGAAGTCTTATACAATGGCTTCGATCCAATCTCCATGTTCGCGAATCAATTCGATCAATGCATCCACTGCTTGTTCTTCAGAAACATTTTTCTTCATGACGGTTTTTTCTTTGTAGAGATTAATTTTCCCGGGTCCTGTTCCTACATATCCATAATCAGCATCGGCCATTTCACCTGGACCGTTTACGATGCATCCCATGATTCCAATTTTGATTCCTTTCAAATGAGAAGTACGTTGTCTTATTTTAGCTGTTGTTTCTTGTAAATCAAATAAGGTTCTTCCACAGGATGGACATGAAATGTATTCTGTTTTAGAAATCCTCGTTCTTGTTGCTTGTAGAATTCCAAATGAGAGCGAATTGATTGCTGTATTCGGAATGTCTGCTTTGATCCAAATTCCATCTCCAAAACCATCTATGAAATGAATTCCGGCATCACTTCCAGCATACAATTGCACGGTTTCTAGTTCTGATTGATCGTACGAAAACTGCAGGACTACTGGAGAATGATTGTTATTTACCGCTAATTCGTGTTGAAATTTGCGAATAATTTGTGTTTTTTGAGCTTCCTTCGTTTCGATAACAAAGACAACTGAAGTTTGTGGAAGCGTTTTTACATCCAATTCGTCATCCAAGGAAAGATGAATAAACGCATGTTGATTGGTTGCTAATTCGTTGTATTCTGTAAGGGAGCAATAGGGAATTATGGTGTTGTTTTTATGTTGGTTCCACGTCGAATAATTCTGCAAGAGTCGT
This sequence comes from Fluviicola sp., assembly GCA_043721195.1. GTDB lineage: Bacteria > Bacteroidota > Bacteroidia > Flavobacteriales_D > Crocinitomicaceae > Fluviicola. The sequence goes on from JAYSRF010000181.1 coordinate 3,862, forward strand.
AATGTTCCTGGAACTTCGAATGTTAGCTGTTGGTCTCCAAGATACAGTACATCTGCTGCTTGATCCTGCAAATTCCACTTGTCTAGTTCGATGGAATAACTGTAACCGAAACCAAATAAATTGGCTGGTTTAATGTGCTCTTTTTTGGATAAATCGGCGACAACTATTGGGTGATTTTTTCCTCCAACTAATTCAATTTCATGTGTTTGTCTTCTGGAGTAGGAGAAAGGATCTAATGTGATTTCTGACTTGTAATTGAGATGTGTTGCGTTATTGTTTTCAAATTTTTGAACGAGTTTTTGTGCGACAGGGATCTCAAATTCAGGATCTTCCGTTAATGAAACTCGGATCGTATCACCAATTCCATCTTCCAATAATGCTCCAATTCCCACAGCTGATTTGATGCGACCATCTTCACCATCTCCAGCTTCAGTCACTCCTAAGTGCAATGGATAATTCATTCCTGCTGCTTTCATGCGTGCGACTAGTAATCGATAAGCTTGCACCATGACAAGTGTATTACTTGCTTTCATGGAAATCACCAACTCGTGGTAATCGTTTTTACGGCACACCTCAATGAATTCCATAGCAGATTCCACCATTCCTTCTGGAGTGTCGCCAAAACGGCTTAAAATGCGATCTGAAAGCGATCCGTGGTTGGTTCCAATGCGCATAGCTGTTCCATGCTCTTTACACAACAAAACAAGTGGCGTGAATTTTTCTTCAATCCGGATTAACTCAGCGGCATAACTTTCATCGTTGTAATCAATTTCCTCGAACTTTTTCTTGTCGGCATAGTTTCCTGGGTTCACACGCACTTTTTCAATCAATTTCGCTGCAATTTCAGCTGCGTTCGGTGTGAAATGGATATCAGCAACAAGTGGTGTGTTGTATCCTCTGTTTACCAATTCTTGTTTGATAACTCCGAGATTTTCTGCCTCCTTTTTACTAGGAGCCGTTAATCGTACCAATTCACAACCTGCATCGATCATACGAATGGATTGCTCAACAGAGCCAATGGTGTTCATGGTATCTGTTGTTGTCATCGATTGAATCCGAATGGGTTGATTACCACCAATTGTAGTGATCCCAACTTTTACTTCACGTGTATTAAATCGTTTACGGTTAAATAAATCTTCGCAAAACGGTATATTTTTTATTGATGACATCCACTTGTTTTTTGTTAAACAAAAGTAAGCATTGAAAGTTTGCTAAATATTCAAATGATTGATTTCGTTATAGGAAGACTTCTGTTTGTATAAATTGGACGGTTATTAAAATGAATTACCTAAATGTATGGTGGTTTATAGATCGTAATGAAATTGTGATTAAGTAAAATGATAAATGAAATATTGGGGGAGAGTTTCAAAATTATTTTCCGGTTATATATCCTATATTATTAATAATCAAAGTTTTAATTAAATCGTAATTTGAATACGATCTTTAGCAAAAATCACTTTATTTAACCCTTTTCTATTGCCAATAACAATCGTTTTCTAGGTGTTCCCCATCTAAAATGGCCAATTTTTCCACTTTGATGTACCACTCGATGACACGGAATGAATAAAGCAATTGGATTTGCACCAACGGCCGTTCCTACAGCTCGAGACGCATTTTGATCGCCTAAATGCGTTGCAATCATTCCATAAGTAGCAAGGTTTCCACTCGTAATGGTAAGCAAATAGTGCCATACCGATAGTTGAAAAGGAGTGGCTTTTACTTTCAAAGGAAGGATTTCTGTTTGTTGACCTGGTTTTAGGTTGTTGACTGCCAATAGTTGCAATTCGGATGATGTCATTACCAAAGGAGTATTTGGGTAGGTTTTTTGCAAACGTTCTAAACCATTTTCTGCATCTTCAAAGGTTACTTGGCAAATACCATCCGTTGTAGTGGCAATAAAGACAGATCCCAAACTAGTGTCATAGATCCCAAAAGTGATTTCATCTGGATCTTCTGTTTGTTCTCTCAGTTCACTTGATCCTGCTAAAAATAAATGATTCGAAACCGCAATTTCAGGTTCATCAAAAATGGATAGTTGGGCTGGTTCAATAATTTGTGCTAAACCGGGCGACCATGAATTATTGAGTAAACGCAAGGGATCACACCCTACATATTCTTCAAACAAATGTTGTACTTCCCAAACGCCTAATTTTAATTCTTCACTCAGCTCATTTAAAGAAACGGAAAAAGGTGCAGCGCCCATCATACGTTGTAGAGCCACTGCTGTGAGTTGCATGCGCTTTGAATGATATGCAGACGAAAATTCTTCCATAGAAATCTGATGGAAAATTAAGCAGAATTTGGTTAATATAACAGCGGGATGTTCCTTTTTTGAAATGCTAGATAGTATGATTGCATTTTTCGTGCGTTTCTAGACTCATAACAATGGCGTATTATCGAAACAATCAATAGGAACAGAATGTAAGGAACTTGCCAATGAAGAAGCGCTTGCAATTGAAAACAAGTAGTTGGAATTATTCGGTGAGGATGAAGGTTTAGTAGTTGGAACGATTAGTACAAAAAATGGCTAATCCTAATTGCATTCGTTTTCATAAATTGCTAAAAACCGATCAATCAAATGAAACAATTTTTAGTTCTTTTCCTTCTATTCATTTCCCAGAATGGAATCACCCAAACACGTGCTAGTCAGTGTTATTTTGGTACGTGTGTGATTGATTTTTCAATGAATCCATTCAGTGTTATTTCTACCAATGCTGCAGCATGTCTTGAAAGTCCAGCCTCTATTTGTGGCGAAAACGGACAGTTATTGTTTTATTCGAATGGAGGTCCAAGCCCTACCGCATCTTATATTGGTGGCGTTTGGAGTGCCAATGGAAGTTTTATGGAAAATGGACAAATCATGGATTCTGCTGGATGTGTCAGCACGTATCAAGGTGCTTGCATTATCCCGAAACCATCACTGAACAAAGTCGTAAATTCTGAGTATTATCTTTTTACTAAAGATTGCCTAGAAAGTTCTGTATCAAATACAAGCAATTTTGGACTCACATTGGCAGTAATAGATATGAGTGCCAACAACGGTCTTGGAACGGTTGTCAGTAAATATCAATCCATTGTGCCTTATCAATTCATTTCGAGTCATTCGACAAATTATGAACCACTTGCTATTATTGGTCACGCGAATGGAGTAGATTACTGGCTTTTTTCCTACACAAAAGATTCATTGTATCGATTGCCCATTACAACAGCAGGAATAGGAACTCCAACCTTGCTATTTCCGTCTGGAGGAAGAATTTTGTTTTCGCCTTCAAAAAACAATGTAATGATTGGACATACGTATTATTCATTTGATGCTCAAACGGGTGAGTTGGTCTCCATTGCTGATTTTACGCCTTCTTATCGTCAATACGCCTTTTCGTCAGATGGCACGAAACTATACACGCTCAAAAGCGGAACATTGACGCAATATGATTGTCTAGCAAGTGATTTATTGGCTTCAGCGGACGTTATTTCGACTTCAATTAATGCAACTGTAAATCAATTGTTTTTAGCCGACAACTCTTACATTTACTTGGCTGGCTCCGAAACGACCTACATAGATGCGAAAATTGTTTGCCCGAATAATGCGGGTAATTCTTGTGGATTAGACCAAACAGACATGTCCCTTTTTGGCGGTTTTACTGGCTCCAATGGCTTTACCAATATTCCTGCACATTGGCTTTACAAAACAGCTACGAATTGCAATCTTGGTGTTGAAGAAGAAACCAACAATCAATTGTTTTCTGTTTTTCAATCTGCAAATCAGCTAACACTTGCTAGCGCGATCTCTGAAAAATGCACTGTCCAATTGGTTCATTCATCAGGCGCTCTTGTTATTAAAACCGAATTTGTTGAAACAACAGTTATTGATCAAGAGGGTTTAGCGAAAGGAATCTATTTTGCTGTTTTTGAGACATTATCAGGAGTTCAGGTGACGAAGAAGATTGGGGTTTATTAGGTGGAAAGTAGGTGTTTGATGGTCTTTGTTTGATTTTGTTAATCTTCACAAAGTGACACAGATTTCCTCATTTGAAAATGAGGTGATTATATTCCTAAACGCTGAATTTTAATTATTCACTCACCTCATTTAATGAAACTGAAAATTGTGCTAAGCCTATTATCCGTTGTAGAGCCACCTCAGTGAGTTGCATGCATTGTGAATGAGCAGTAGACGAAAATTCTTCCAAAGAAATCTGATGCAAAATTAAGCAGATCCTTTTTTGAAATGCCTGATACTATGATTGCACTTTTCGTGCCCCTCCTCACTCAAAACAATGGCATATTATCAAAACGGGCAAGGGAAATGGAAATTTTGGATTGGTGTTTTTGGTAATTTGAACGGGTGGATTGGAAAAAAGAGAACCCAGGCTTATAAAGCTGGGTTCAATCAATTTAAATTTTCTGTGTTATTCTTAAAGCACGACAAATTTCATAGCGTTATTGTTATCATCCTTTAAATAATAAACCCCTGATTTTAATTTGTTTATTGTGATGGTTTTACTTTGATCTAGTTGGTATGTGAGTATTAACTCACCAAGCGTGTTAATGATATAAACGGAGCCAGAATAATTTTTTGACTCAATTGTAATGACACCGTTACTTGCTGGATTAGGAAATATTTTGAAGGATTCATTTTCCACTTCTTCAATACCACTTGCTGGATCAACAACCAGAAATTGACCTATCATACCCATATCTTCATGTGTAAGCATGTGACAGTGATACATGTAAGGAATAGTATTGTTTGAATGATCATTGAATTGAGCAATAAAACGGACATTTCCATTTCCAGCTGGAACTAAAACAACATCGTTGAACCCTTGAAGTTCAGGTGGTGGTGGTGTTCCATTTATGTCAAGAATAAAAAACTGAACATCGTGGATGTGAAACGGGTGTGAAATTGGTGTTTGATTCGTTAATGACCAAATTTCTGTGTTTCCAAGTGGAACAGTGTAATTAATTGTGCCCATGTCAAATGTAGTTCCGTTGATAACAAAAGGACCATTTAAGTCTCCCATAGGTCCCGAAGAAGTGAAAGTCAAATTTCTTGTAATGTTAGCCGATACCTCGGGAATTAATGAAAATGTTGCTAAAGTCGCTGGAATACTTAATACTGGCGATGCGGTTTGTGCTACTACATTTATATCCAATAACTGAAAATTATTCCCATTTAAAGGATTACTCGTGTAATTTGGCAAAGAGGCTGTAGCTCCAGCCCCCATTCCTGGTTGTGACGCACCATAAACTGCATTTGGTAATTCTGAAGCAAAGCTCATTAATTGTATGTTTTGACCAATGCTCGTAGTTAAATCAACCAAAATATCAGCTCGTTGACCAGGAGCCAATCTATATCTTGTAGTATTTAAAGGTGCAGTAAACAATCCTCCATCTGTTCCAATTAAACTAAATGAACGATTGTCAGAAAAACCAAACTCCATAACGCGTTGTGAAGATCCATTAAGGACACGAAATCGTATAACTTGAGCCGGGAAATCTACTGTTGCATCCACAGTTCCATTTACCATTACTGAGGTGTCCATGTCTGTATGAACCAGTATTTGTCCGTTTGCGTCAAAACCTTTTGTTTGCAAGACAAGAGGGAACTCGTCCACTCCATATGTTTGAGGCAAACCCAATCCTGCTTCTTCGGCATCCCTAACAATAATCAATCCCGCTATACCTTTGGAAACATGATTATCCGTCATCATGTGTAAATGCGGATGATACCAATGAAGCCCTGCTTTATCCAAAACGGTGAACTGAGGGTTCCAAGTAGCACCTGGAAGTATAAGAGAATGAGGTCCTCCATCATTCTCGGGTGCAACATGCATACCATGCCAGTGAATTGTTGTTGTATCTGATAGCTGATTATCAACCGTGATGTTCACATTATCTCCTTGGTTCATAATAAGTGTAGGTCCTAATAAAGCACCATTTGCACCCATAGTATTTGTATTAACCCCGGGATAAAACTGTGTAACTCCTTCTTGCAAAGTGAGATTTATTGTGTTCGATGTGATTGTCGGCGGTATGCTCAATGTATTTTGACCATTTGCAGTTACTCCGATTGATGTGACCATCATTAGTGTGTAAATCTGTTTTTTCATTGTTTTTTATTTATTCTTTGATTAGCGTGTGTCAATATATTCTAAAAACTCAGGTATTGACGTAACCAATGTTACATACCTTTAATCCTTGTGCTTATATTCTGTTGTGTAAGAAAAGTTTATATGTTTCTCATATAAACAGCTGGCATTATTACAAAAGATCATACTATACTTTGGCACTATTTAACACACTCACAAGGATTGCAACACCTTGTTCGGTAATGGGCAAATGTTTACTGTGTTTCGTTCTTGCTGAATCATTTAAGGTCACAAATTGTGATCTTAAAGAATCGTATTCTTCGCTTGTTTTGGTTACTACTCTATACAAAACTTACTAAAAATATTCCCCAATAATTCTTTCGTGGATATATCCCCGTGCTTAATTTATGTGTTTTTCACTCATTTTATCATTTTATAATTGTTTTTCACCACAAATAACCATTTTTCACTACCTTCGAGAATTGATTTTCACCAATGTTTGATTATAATATGCGTTTTTCACGAGAGATAACCGTTTTTCACGGTAGAAAAGCACCTGAACCAGCAACTTTGGTAGGCTACGGAGCGCTAATAGAAGGATTTCAATTAGCAGTACCTTTGCCAGAACAGTTGACATTGATCAGCTCAAAAAAACGACAATACATCACAGATCAATGGATGGTATTTACTTCTCGTCATAAACCAGATGACACGCTTTACAAACACATTGTCTTTGCACTGAAATACGAAGGAATACAGTTGTTAATTTTCAAAAAATTGTTTAAACAACTTTCTGTAAATGAGGTTGTTGAACTCATTCAATTGGAACCATTGGGTCAATACAGCCGAAGAATTTGGTTTCTATACGAATGGCTGTTCCAGAAGAAGTTACCTGTAGCAGACTTAAATAGTGGTAATTTAGTTGATTTAGTTGATACTAAACTACAATTCGGACTTACAAAAGGTGTTCGTTCAACACGCCATAGGATCATCAACAATCTTCCCGGTAATAGTAATTTCTGTCCACTTATTCGAAAAACACCACAGTTGGAGCACTACATATCTGAGAACCTTTCATTCCAGAAAGAGCTGTATTTAAACGGAATTCGACGAGATATTATGCAACGAGCTTCCGCTTTTCTACTCTTAAAAGATTCGAAAGCTTCTTTTACAATCGAGGGAGAAAGTCCCAAAAGTAAACGTGCAACTCGTTGGGGACAAGCAATTGGACAAGCAGGGACGAATGAATTGAATGATGTTGAATTTGAACGCTTGCAACAATTGGTGATTGAAAACCCTCGTTTTCTGGAAATGGGTTATCGCAAAAAAGGTGGTTTTGTAGGTGAGCACGATCGTGAAACTGGTGAACCAATTCCCGCTCACCTTTCTGCGCGTTACGAGGATTTACCCAAACTGATGAATGGATTAATCGAGACAGATCAATTATTATTGACCAATTTTCCTGATGCTATATTAGCCGCAGCTGTCATTGCGTTTGGGTTTGTTTTCATTCACCCTTTTCAGGATGGAAATGGACGTGTTCACCGTTACTTAATACATCATGTGTTGGCTAAAATGGGATTTTCGCAACAAGGAATGATCTTTCCTGTTTCTGCCGCTATTCTAAACCGAATAATTGATTATCAAAAGGTATTGGAACACTATTCAAGACCCTTGCTAGATTTCATTGAATGGAAAGAAACCATAGACCATAATGTTGAAATAACGAATGAAACAATTGACTACTACCGCTATTTTGATGCCACAAAACAAGCAACGTTTTTATACGCATGTGTTAAAGAAACAATTGATGTTATTATTCCGCAAGAGGTTGATTACTTGATTCGTTATGAAGCATTCAAAAACTACATGGATAATGTCTTTGAAATGCCTGATAATATGATAGCGCTTATAGTACGATTCCTTACCCAAAACAATGGTGTCTTATCAAAACGAGCGCGAGAAATGGAATTTCAAGAACTTACGAATGATGAAGTGCAAGCAATTGAAAATAAGTATTCGGAAATGTTTAGTGAGGATTGAGGTTTGGTCTATTGCACGATTTATTGGTCAATAAAACAGCTTACTTCCCAATACAAAAAGTAACTTTTGTTGTTTTACGGGGCTTGTGGAGTAGTGAGGTACAAATAGGGTACAAAACTTCAAATAAACGGTACTTTGATGTTAAGTTTTGTAAGGTTCTCATTTCAGGTTTTATTAGGTTTTCAAATTTCGGTGTCATTCGAATAGTTCTTTAATCTCAACTCCCAACCCTTTGGCAATTTGACGCAAATACAAATAACCTGCGTTTACATTTCCATTTTCCAAACGGTTTATACTAGGTTGATCTTTACCGATGCTGTTGGCAAATTCTGTTTGATTCATTCCTTTTGCCGTTCGTATTGCGCGGATTTTATTACCCAATTCTACTAAAGCGGATGTTTCTTCACTCGTTCTCATTTAGCGAATGTCATGCCTTATCTGTTTAGTGTCTATAACAGATAACACATAATTATGTAATATTTGCTATAATTGTAGTGTTGTTAATAAAAGTACATTATGAAAAATACTATCATTGCCCTCATTCAACAAGACATTCAGCACACCCAATTCATTGAAAACCTCAACGCATTGGGTTTAACGGCAGACAATTATTATTTGAATCTCAATAGTATCATTTTTGACTTAATGCAATTGGATCGGTCAACGTTTGAAAAATCAGAAGTTGCAACCGATTTGTACTATAATTTGATTCAAGAAGTTGTAAGCGTGCGAACAGATAGGGACAAAATACAACAGTATGCGGAACGGGTGTATGAACAGCTAATGACCTATTCTAGTAAAGTCGTCAATAATAAACGCGTTTGATATTATTTTAGCATTCCTTCAATACTGCATCCTACCTAGAAGATTTACAGCTTAGAATTATGAATGCAATGATTTAGGGATTAACGGCTAGTTGATCAATCGAACTGTTTTAATTGCTTTCTGTTATCTTAGCGACTGCATTTAAGTGCCCTCACTATGACATTCAACGCAATACTAGATAAATACCGTACTATTTCCTTTTCTGAACGAGATAAAGGAGACCGTTTTGAACGGTTGATACAAGCCTATTTACTCACAGACCCCAAGTATGCGTATAAGTTTAAGCACGTTTGGTTGTGGAATGAATTTCATGCAAAGGATGAACTTGGAACTGTTGATACTGGAATAGATTTAGTTGCATTGACGAATGAAGGTGATTATTGGGCAATTCAATGTAAATGCTTTCAAGAAAATGCAGCCATTGATAAACCTGCCGTTGATACGTTTTTATCTACATCGAGTCGAGAATTTAAAAACAATGAAGGTAAAACAGTAAGTTTTTCGCACCGTTTATGGGTTTCAACAACCAACAAATGGGGTGTAAATGCTACTGAAGCTATCAAAAACCAAAACCCTCCTGTTTCCCGAATTAACCTATACGATTTACAAGAATCGCCTGTTGATTGGAGTAACTTAGAAAAAGGGATTCATGGTGAAGCTGCACGAACGGCAAAAAAAACATTGCGACCTCATCAACAAGAATCGTTGGATAAAACCCATGCACACTTTAAAACTGCTGATCGCGGTAAATTAATCATGGCGTGTGGAACAGGTAAAACCTTCAATTCCCTGCGTATTGCAGAAAAAGAAACCGACGGAAAAGGATTGATTTTGTTTCTAGTCCCAAGTATTGCGCTATTGGGGCAAACACTTCGTGAATGGACGGCAGACGCGAATGAAAAAATCAATGCTATTTGTATTTGTTCTGATCCTGAAATTTCTAAAAAACGTACCAAAAACGATGACAGCGATAGTTTTAGCGTTGTAGATTTGGCACTACCTGCATCAACCAATACCGATGACATCATTGAACAATTCAAAAAGATTCAATCGAACGGTAATGCTGGAATGACTGTTGTTTTTTCAACCTACCAATCCATTGAAGTAATTGCCCGCGCTCAAAAAGAAATTATTAAAAACGGATTTGGTGAATTTGATCTGATCATTTGCGACGAAGCCCACCGCACAACAGGTGTTTCGTTAGCTGATGAAGACGAATCGGCTTTTACAAAAGTGCATAACAACGATTTTATACTTGCTAAAAAACGTTTATACATGACCGCAACCCCGCGTTTGTATAACGATGCCGTGAAAAGCAAAGCAGCACAAGCAGAAGCGGTGTTGTGTTCCATGGATGACGTGAGTATTTATGGTGAAGAAATGTACCGTATTGGCTTTGGTGAAGCGGTTGAAAACGGTTTGTTGACCGATTATAAAGTGTTGATTTTAACCCTAAGTGATAAAGACGTACCATTAGCAGTACAAAAAATGATAGCCGATGAAGAAAGCGAAATCAATACTGATGACGCTTCTAAACTCATTGGGTGTATCAATGCACTTTCCAAACAGATTTTGGGCGATGAAGGTATTATAAAAGAAACAGACCCATTGCCAATGCGCAGGGCGGTTGCGTTTTGCTCCAACATTTCTGTTTCGAAAAAAATTACAGCCACGTTTAATACTGCAACGGACGCTTATATTAGTTCATTACCTACCGAGAAAAAAGAAGAAATGGTTTCTGTTTCTTCACAACATATTGACGGTACAATGTCAGCACCCGCGCGGGATGAATTATTAGGTTGGTTAAAATCTGATATAGATGAAAACGAATGCCGTGTATTAACCAATGTGCGTTGTTTGAGTGAAGGCGTTGACGTACCTTCTTTAGATGCTGTCATGTTTCTTTCTGCACGTAATTCACAAGTTGACGTGGTGCAGTCTGTTGGTCGTGTAATGCGCAGATCAGAAGGCAAAAAATACGGGTACATTATTATACCTGTGGTTGTACCTTCTGATGTAGATGCAGCGTTGGCATTGGATGATAATGAGCGTTACAAAGTAGTGTGGACGGTATTAAACGCTTTACGTGCGCACGATGACCGTTTTAACGCAACGGTTAATAAAATAGAACTCAACAAGAACCGACCAACGCAAATTTTGGTTGGACGACCAGAGGTTTCGTTTGACAATGACGGGATGCCACTTGTAATGAATGATGATCAAGCAGCTTATGGAAATGCAAACTACCTAAGCGAGCAATTAGCATTGCAGTTTGAGCAATTACAACACGTTGTTTTTGCCCGTATGGTAAACAAAGTGGGCGACCGCAGGTATTGGGAACAATGGGCAAAAAGTGTTGCTGAAATTGCAGAACGGCAAGTAGAACGCATAAACCGATTGATTGCCGAAGACAAAACCCACAAAATGGAATTTGCGAATTTCTTAGGGGGTTTGCAAAAGAACATTAACCCAAGTATAACGCAACAAGAAGCTGTTGAAATGCTTTCACAGCACATTATAACCAAACCTGTATTTGAAGCCTTATTTGATGGTTATTCATTCGTGAAAAACAATCCTATTTCGCTTTCCATGCAAGCAATGTTGGATTTATTAGAAGATCAATCGTTTGATAAGGATGCTGAAACGCTCCAAAAGTTTTACGAATCAGTTAAAATGCGCGCCAGTGGCATAGATAACGCAGAAGGCAAACAACGCATTATTATTGAATTATACGATAAGTTCTTTAAAACTGCATTCCCTAAAATGGTGGAACAGTTAGGAATTGTTTATACACCTGTTGAGGTGGTCGATTTTATCATTCATTCGGTAAACGATGTATTGAAAAAAGAGTTTGACCGCAGTATTTCCGATGAAAACATTCATGTATTAGACCCTTTTACGGGAACAGGTACGTTTGTGACGCGTTTATTACAAAGCGGATTGATTGAGCAAAAAGACTTACAGCGCAAGTACCAACACGAATTGCACGCCAACGAAATAGTTTTACTTGCCTACTACATTGCTGCTGTAAACATTGAAAACGCTTTTCACGATGCCATGGGCGAAACTGAATACCGTGCGTTTGATGGTATTTGTTTGACCGATACTTTTCAATTGGGTGAAAGCGATGAAAGCGACAAATTGTTTTCTGAAATGTTCCCGCAAAACTCCGAGCGGGTTGAAAAACAAAAGAAAGCACCGTTGCGGGTGATCATGGGCAATCCACCGTATTCAATTGGTCAAAAATCAGCGAACGACAACGCACAAAACCAAAGTTATCCGAAACTAGATAGTGAAATAGCTAAAACGTATGCAAAAGGTTCATCAGCGGGATTGAATAAATCACTGTATGATGCCTATATCAAAGCCTTTCGTTGGAGTACAGACCGTTTAGATGAAAACGGGGGGATTATTTGTTTTGTTTCCAACGGTGCTTGGTTAGATGGTAATAGTACCGACGGATTCCGTAAAAGTTTGGAAAAGGAATTTTCATCTATTTATGTGTTTAACTTGCGTGGGAATCAGCGTACCAGTGGTGAATTAAGCCGTAAAGAAGGTGGTAAAATATTTGGTTCGGGATCACGAACCCCTATTTCTATTACACTTTTGGTAAAGAATCCAAGTATAAAAACGGAAAAAGCGATTATACATTACCACGATATTGGAGACTATTTGAACCGTGAGGAAAAATTAGCGATTGTTCAAAAATTTCGATCAATTGGAAACAACCAAATGAATTGGAAGCAGTTAGAAACTAATGAACAGGGTGATTGGACTAACCAACGTAATGATCTGTTTAATACACTGATTCCTATTGAACCGATTAAAAAATTTGACTCAAAAACAACAACATTTTTTACTTGCTATGCAATTGGTGTTGCAACTAATCGGGATGCTTGGGTTTATAATTTTTCTAAAAAGGAAATTGAGACAAATATGATAAGAATGATATATTTCTATAATGAACAAAGGATGGCTTTTTCCGAATCTAAAGGAAATAATCCTAAACTTGTAGTAGATAAATTCATTGACACCAATCCAAAAAAGATAAGCTGGACAGTTAATCTCAAAAAGGATTTAGAGCGTGAAAAACCCCATAATTACAGTTCAAATGACATAATTACCAGCTCTTATCGTCCATTTTGCAAGGAGTTTTTGTACTTTGATAAACCATTCATCGAAAGACCAGGATTAAACTCGCTTTTTTTTAATAATGAAAAGATAGACAATTTAGTAATTTGTGTGTCTCCAAGTCCGAATGATGGATTATCCCTTTTGATAGCCAATAACATTGTAAACCTTCATTTCAATGGAGACACTCAATGTTTCCCCCTTTACTATTACGAAGAAAACCAACAACAAACCCGCACATTATTTGATACTGAGGTAAATGAAAACGAATACATACGCAGGGATGGTGTGAGTGATTTTATACTAACACGGGCTAAAAAACAATACGGTGATAAGAAGATCACCAAAGAAGATGTTTTCTACTATGTGTATGGTTTTTTACACAGCCCAGAGTACAGAATCCTTTTTGCAAATGATCTCAAAAAAATGTTGCCCCGTTTGCCCTTAGTAGATGAGGTAAAAGACTTTTGGGCGTTTAGTAAAGCAGGGCGTAAATTAGCAGATCTGCACATCAATTATGAAAGTGTACCAGCTTATGCGGGTGCAAGTGTTACTGGAGCAGGTAGCGGTTTTTTCACCGTAGAAAAAATGCGTTTTCCAAAGAAAGGAGAAAAAGAAACCATTATCTACAATAGCAAAATTACCATTGAAAACATACCTGCTAAAGCATATCAATACATTGTAAACGGTAAAAGTGCTGTTGATTGGATCATGGAACGCTATGCAGTAACGGTTCATAAAGATTCGGGTATCAAAAACGACCCCAACGATTGGGCTACCGAGGTCGGAAACCCGCGTTATATTTTAGACTTACTATTAAGTGTTATCAATGTGAGTGTTCAAACGGTGGATATTGTGGCGGGGCTGCCGAAAGTGAAGTTTGAGTGAATCTAGGTTCAATCAATAAGAATATTATAGTTTAGATAATTTTTCAAATAGTGAGTTAAGTACATCAGTATCATAAAATTTATAGCAAAAAACTGGAATTGTGTGAGTTGAGTTGTCAATTTCCTCTTTTTTATTTTTTGGTTCATCAGTCTTCTTTTCAGTAAGCATATTTACAACAAAGGACTCTGAATTGATTACTCTAAAAATCTCATTTATTTCAGCAATTTCTTCCTCACTTTTACTCTTGTAATTATTACTTACCACACGGAATTTCTTAGGCTTAGCTGCATCTTTATTGTCAAAATAAGAATCTATCAAGTTGTGATGTTCAAAAAATCTGCACACAAGAGTATTCATTAACAAAGGGAGTAAATCATACGAAACAAAAATTTCATTGTTGATTTCTTTAAATAATGGGTTCTCAACGCTATCCGAATTTGAATAATTGGACTTCTTTAAAAGGAAAGAACCCAAATCAACATTTTGGAACACACGTAGTACCACTAATTGCTCATCTGAGAAAGCATTTTTGTCATAAACTTTGTAGAAAGTTTGGTATCTGAATTGTTCGTTGAGCCTAAGGTTTACTAATAAATTATTAAACATTTTTAATTGAATTAAATTATAGAAAATAAAAATAAATTTTCCTCTCCAGATTGGCAAAAACATTGAAAAGGATAGAATGATGAAATGTCCTTTGCTATCTCTATATAAAGCAAAGATCTGGAATTGATAACTTTTGGCAAAAAAAATTGAATTTTTTGCAAGGGAAAATGGGCGGGGCTGCCGAAAGTGAAGTTTGAGTGAACTTAATTGTTAATTAACAATCAATATGTTGATTTGTATTCTAAAAAAGAATACAAATGTATTAACGATAAAATTGTGAGAAATGAACAATGTAGCCCCTTTTACGATAGACGATTTTGAAGTCTCAGACGAAATATATTTTGAAGCTTCTGAAGCTGTTCCAAATTATGATTTGTATTGGACTGTAATTGGTTTTGTCAATGAACGTTTACACATCAAGATTAATAAAAATGGGCATTCAGATATTCGATTTATCTTACCAGACTTGGTTATATATCGACTTCCAAGACCAGTAAAGTAAAACCTAATCCAACTCCTTATCCACTTGAAAACCCAACATCTGCAATAATTCCGCAGCAGGGTAATAACTGGCTAATACCTCATCATTTTCGGTGTTTTCCCAATCAGATAACAGCGGGTTAAATTTCCATTCATCAAACTGCGTTAACAGCTTTGCGGGTTCTATGGGTTGCGGTACTGTTTTCGGCAGGTTAAAACCAAAACGATCAAAAACGCGGTGTCCTTCCATGGCTTGCAAAATATTATCCAACGCACGGGCGTAAATTTTAGCATTTGAGGTGTGCTTGATTCGTTTGCCGTTTTTCGGTTCTTCGCTGGGTTCAGTGAATACCTTACTACCGTATTTGATTGTTTCGATGAGGTCGTGTTCAGTATCTTCAACTTTGCGTGTTTTCTGCGCTCCTTTATACGTGAATTTTGTTGTCCAGATTTGTAGCCATTCTGCGGTTATTAAATCGGCAGTTGCTTTGTCTGGTACGATCAAATGATAATGTGGGTTGTATGTGCTTTTGATGGGGTTAAAATTGCATTCTAAAGACTTAATACCGATTAACGGTATTCCGTTTCCGCGTTGATTGCGTTTTTTGCAGCGTTGGCGAATAATCCGAAACGCTCTTACCATTCCATTCATGCGATTTTGTAACCTACGTTTTCCGCACGAACGTATGGTGAGCGTCATGAATTGCGGATTAGACCAGGTTTCTATTACTGGTTTGTATTTATTGATCATTTCGGCTTTGCGAATACTCATACACAAGGTGCAAAAGCGGTTTTTACAGTAGTTCCCGTATAGTTTACCGCTGGCACTTATTACCTTGTTTTGACAGTGGTAGGTATTCCAGTAGGCTTTTTCGCGTTTCGTGTCTTTGTTAGCTTTCGCAACATCAACCATGTTCAGCATTACTGATTGGGTAATGGTTTTGCGTTTAGCGCGCCCTTTTATCACTTCTGAATCGCTTATTTCAGAACCTTTCCCGTTAACCAATACAGGTTTCTTTTGCTCTTTAGCTGTCCCACTTTGTGCTAATGTATGGACAACCTTCTGCTGAAAGCTGTTTTTCGTGCTATTAGTTGCCACTTTGACGCGGTTTTTTGGCTGCTAAGTAACCGTCGGCTAATGCGCTTTGTTCTGCATGGGTTTTGTGCCGTCCTTCTTTGAGGTAAGCGGTTAAATCAACACGGGAAAAGTACAGGCGTTTGTTGGGTTTCATGAATGGTATTTCCTTTCGGCTTACCATGCTGTAAATGGTCGGAACTGCCAACGAAAGAAATTCGGCTGCTTCCTGAATGGAAAGTAGCTTTTCTGGTAGGTCGTTGGTTGGCATTTGTTGAGGGTGTAACCTCATCGCCTTTTCAACTGAATTTTGGATAAGTGTTTCTAATTCACTTAATCGGATTGGGGTAAATAGAACATCGTTCATAGTCAACTCTTAATGATTGACTACAAATAAAATAGCAAAAAAGCGGAACAAATAAAAATAAGACTAGCCAAAATACACTTAGTGTATTTTGGCTAATTGGTGTATTAATTTAATGTTGATGCTAGTGGGATAAATTCTAAATTATGTTTTTCAGAATTTGCAAGTTTTACCGTGTCTAAGCCGATCTTTTTCCCAAAGGACTTTTCGCAAATACTTACAATTTGTTGGTTTGTTAGTTTGAGGTTGTTCTTGTAATATCCTTTAGAAAAAAGGTCTTTTAGAATAGCTGCCATGATAGATTTATTTCCTTTTTTACTATCTATCCATAAGTAGGTGTTTGGATATATGTATTCCTTAGAAACGAGTAATTCCATGATCATTTTATATTCTGAAATGCTTTTAAAATGGGTAGCGAAATCAATGATCAAATTTTCCGCTATCTTTTTTGTTTTTAGCAGTGTTTTAATCTCGTTAAAATATTCTTTGTGAACTCCTAGCCATTCTTCTAAGGTGTTTAGGTACTCTAATTCACCTTTTGTGTAATCCTTGGTAATTCTTTCCGTTTTGGTCTTTAGCGATGCTTCACAAAATTCTAGTTGTGTAGCCGTAATGTCTGTAATTGTTCCCTGTTTCCTTAATTCCGTAAAATTCAAGTTACTAAGTAAGTATTTTGTAAGTTTCTGTAAAGCTTCAACAAAACTACTTTCAGAATGTATTTTGACTTTTACAATATTTGAATACCTGTTTTTTTTAATGCTTCCGCTTAATAGAAGTTGCGGATTTATAGCTAATAAACCCCCTTCCATCATTTCAAATAGACTTTCAAAGCGTGGTTTCAAATCTGCAAATAAACTGATTTCAAAAGGGAAAAGTTTAAGCCATTTTTGATAGGTTGAATAGAGCAAATGTAAGTCTGCATTTGAATCGTTTACCTTTCCATAATTTTCAGTGAAATCAATGATTCTTTGTAGTTTGATTTTTTCTAAATTGTCGTTTAGTTTATTTTGAAGCCATTTTTTCAAATAGTGACGGTAGTCACCTGCTCCGATTTCTGAAAATCCAAAACTGTCAATTGTGTATTCTATATATTCAGTTATTTCATCAAACCAATCTTCATTTTCTATTTTCCTAGTAATGCAATCTTGTGTGTACCAGAATTGTATTATGATCTTTTCTACTATACCAGTATACTGTTCTTTTGAGATGATTCCATTTGCAGCAAGTTCACTATGATGTTTGCAACAATTGGGGAATTTTTCAAACCATTCGCTTAACTCCAAAACCATACGTTGGTGTATTTCGCAACAATTTGGGAACTGTTCACCAGTATCGGCATTCACTGGTAAAGTACAACCTTGAATTGGTTTTGTATCATGTTCGATTAACATTACAATTAGTTTTAAAAAGTTAGTTTAATCTTATCCGTTGTTTGTCGTTTTGCGTCATCTACAATTTTCGCGTAAATCTGTGTTGTTTTGAGGTCTTTGTGACCTAGCATTTTAGAAACGGTAGTAATATCTGTTCCATTGTAAAGCTGTAATGTAGCGTAGGTGTGGCGAAAGCAATGAAAGGTAATGTCTTTTGTTATTCCAGCTGCTCCAATCCATTGAAACAGGTGTTTATTGTGGTATGCAGAATAGGTAAGCCCTTCAAATACGGTTGCACTTGGTTCGCCTTTAGTACCCATCAATTCAACCGCTTGTTCTGGTATGGGTTGGGTTTCTATGCCTTTTGTTTTTTGCTGTTTGAAATGCAAAACGTAACCTTGCCCGTCGATGTATTCCAATTCGTCCCATGTCATTTTTTGAATATCGGAAAAACGCAATCCTGTTAATGCTGAAAACAAAGCAGCACGTTTCAATAGTTTATTGTTGCAGGGCGTTTTAACCAATACATTTAGTTCATCTAGTGTTAGGTATTCCCTGCGCGTTTCGGCTTGTGGAATTGGTTTTACTTTGCTATTCAGATCAGTTTTCAGAATACCATCTTTGTAGGCTTGTTTTAGACTTGCTTTAATTTTATTGAAATAGGAAACAGCAGAATTGTGAGCAAGTGTTGTTTTTGAACTCTTGTTGCTTTTAGTGGTTAATAAATACGTCTTAAACTCTTCTAATACAGACTCATTCAATTCCGAAAAAAGCAGTTTGCCATTTGTGAAATTTTCTAAAAAGATCAAAGCCGACATCCAATTATCGTGATTCGATCCTTTGCGTTTATTGGCTAAAGTTTTATAATAATCAACGAAATTTTGTTTACCTAATTCTTTCGTTTTCAAAATGTCTTTTTCAAACTCGCTGTATATTTCAGATTTATTTAATTCATTTTCGCGGTTTTTCCTTATTTGTTCAGCTAACGAGCGGGTTTCTTTATCCTGTAGTTTGTCTAATGGATTCTTTGCCTGTTCACATACATAGAAGCCTAAAAACTCCCTACGTGTGGGTTCACCTGTTTCGGGGTGTGCAATGGCTGGATAATAATCTAAGTACAAACTTTTACGTCCCTTAGAAATAGACTTTTCGCGTAGCTTTACTTTTATGGTCATTGTGTGAATTAGCTTAATAGTGAATCAATTAATGTTTTCGGTATGTAGGTGTTGCGACCTTCTTTAATTTTGGGTATTTCATTGCGCTTAATTACTTCGTGCAATGCTTTATCTGAAATGCGGTATTTGTTTCTGATTTCTGAAAGGGTGTAACGTTCCATTTCTTTATATTCAATTGCTTTCTTGTTGGTTGGTTGTGGTTCTTCAAAAAGTTTATCTATTTCAGAACGTTTTAGAATGGTGCGCCCACCCATTTTAGCAAAACCTATTTCACCTCTTTCTATCATGCGGTAAATGGTGCGTTTGCTAACTCCCGTTAATTTGCTCATTTCGCCAATACTCAAAAAGTGTTTACTACTTATTTCTAGGATGGGTTTATTTTTAATCCGCGCTGTTTCTTCATTGGATTGGTTCACTTTATCATTACGCTTTTGGGCTTTGTAGTTAGCCTTTCTGCATTTAGCAGAACACAGTTTTGTAACAGTAGTTCGGGCGGTAAACTCGTTTCCGCAGTAGTTGCAAATTCGTTGTATCTCAATATTTGAACTCATTGTATGCCTTGTTGTGCCGTTATGTGTCTATGTGTGTCAGAGTGTGCCATAATGTCTCCCTAAAACACAAAAAATTTGTACCTCAATGTTCGAGGTACAACGAAGGTACAAATTTGAACGAAACAAACAAGTAACAACACAAAACAACAATTGTTACGTGTTGTTACTAAAATACTGTAAATAAGATGTTTTATGTGGTATTCTAGTGGTTTGTTAGTTGCTTGTTTTGTAGTGGTTACTTTCCAATACAAAACTTACTAAAAATATTACCCAACAAATCCTCCGTGGATATGTCACCTGTAATCGTACCTAGATAGAACATGGCTTGGCGAATATCCATGGCCACAAAATCGCCGGTAACGTTGGTTTCCAATCCCCATTTTGCTTTTTCGAGTGATTCTTCTGTTTTGGCGAGCGCTTCTACGTGGCGTGCATTGGTAACGATGGTATCTGTTTGTGTATCGAAGTCACCGAGGATTTGCTCAATCAACCAATTTTTTAGTTCGTTTATTCCTTGTCCTGTTTTCGCGCTGATTTGCAGGAAGGAAAGTTCATTTTTCCAGTCGATAGGTGAGGTGAGAACGTCTTGTTTATTGCCAACAATGAGCAGTTTTTTGTCAGGATATTGTTGTGCTAATTCACTTGCCCAGGTTGCAGTTGTTTCAATGATTGGTTCACTGAGATCTGCAATCAGCAAGACAATGTGGGCTTGTTTTATTTTCTCAAACGAACGTTCAATTCCCATCGCTTCGATGGTTTCTGCTTTTTCGCGGATTCCTGCAGTATCGATCAATCGGAATAAAATGCCTTCGATATTGAGGGTTTCTTCAATCACATCCCTGGTTGTTCCTGCAATATTGCTGACAATGGCTCTTTCTTCACCTAATAATTGATTGAGTAAGGTGCTTTTCCCCGTATTTGGTGCACCCACAATGGCAACAGGAACGCCGTTTTTTAATACATTTCCTAAAGCAAAGGATTGACGCAATCGAATCACGTAATTTAACACCTCAATAATTAGTTGATTTAATTGTGTTCGATCGGCAAATTCTACATCTTCCTCAGCAAAATCAAGTTCTAACTCAACTAAAGATGCAAAATGAATTAATTTTTCACGCAGTGTTTTTAGTTCGTTTGAAAAGCCGCCTCGCATCTGTTTCATCGCTACTTCATGCGCCCGTTTTGATTCGGAAGAAATGAGATCTGCAACAGCTTCTGCTTGTGATAAATCCATTCGACCATTTAAAAAAGCACGCATGGTAAATTCTCCCGGTTCAGCCATTCGACAACCATTTTCAACCAGTAATTGCAGAATTTGTTGTTGAATGTAAAGTGAGCCATGGCACGCAATTTCAACTGTTGCTTCACCTGTAAAACTTTGACCTTCATGTAAGATGGTTACAAGAACTTCATCGATGGTATTTCCATCAGCTGTTCGAATACGACCAAAATGTGAGGTGTGCGAAGTTGCAGACGTTAAATCCTTTGAAAAGATCGTTTCAAGACTCGTAAAAGCTTGTTTTCCAGATACGCGAATCACTGCAATTGCGCCTACTCCAGGAGCTGTTGAGAGCGCACAAATCGTATCAGAAGAATGAGAAGTTGTCATGGGGCAAAATTACGATAAACAATGTTTGCGTGTATGATTCTTTCAGATTGTTGTGAATGAGATAATTCGTTTTATTACTTTTAACCATGCGATTTATTCTACTAACGCTTCTATCAATTACTGTCATTGGTTGTACGATCCAAAAAAGGATGTTCTTACCCGGTTATTCCGTAGAATGGAAACACAATCATTCAGCGAACGAACAAGTACAAGAAACCTCTGTTGCTCAATCGGATGAAGGAGCAGTAGTAATTGTTCAGGAAGAGGCGCAAACAGATTCAATTGTGGCACAACTTCCCATAGAATTGACCAAAACGAGTGATACTACTATTCAGGAAAACACCTTTGTTTTTAAGAATATGCTAAAAAGTATCGGTTCTGCCGTAACAGTTAAACGACCAACAGAGAAGCCGCTCCAACTTCGCTCGTTCGATAAAAAGCAGACAACAACCACTTCTAGTTCAACCGCATCAGATATTGCTCTAGTCGTTTTTGCAATCATTATTTTTCTAATCCTACTAGGCTTGCTAATTGGAGCGTTTTATTATTTGATCACACTGTATGGGTGGCTCAATGTATTATTATTTACCCTAGGTTTTATTGTTGTAGCACTCCTTATTTGGTGGCTCATGGAAAGCGTTTTTGATTTCATGTTTCCCAACTAATCAAGCCATTCTATCTGATTTCTAAAAAAGGTTTAGACATCGCGTTTTTTGAGCACTCGGTATGCTATTAAAAAGAAGAGACAAAGGTAAAAAGCCACTAATAAATACTGACCCCAAGTAGGCATAACCCAATAGTCTTGACCAGTTTCAGCTTTTTGCATGGCCATTATCTTCTCAAAGAAAGGAACAGGTGTCAATTTTGAAAACACATTGAGCGGGAAGAATTGATAGGGAACTTCTGATACTGCTGCGTTTAAAATGATTCCAATAATGAATTCAACAATAAATGAAACCACAAAAAAGATGATGGACAAAGCTGGTTTTCGTACCAATACCGCGAAAAAGAAAGCAAAACTAAAATAGCCCAATGTTTGTAAAAAGTAGGTAGGAACGTAATGAATGTTTTCATAAAAACCTCCAAAACCAGAATAGAATCCACCAATTAAAAAACCTACAATAGCAGTGTAAAGCGAAACAATTGCTGCGATGCAAAGAATCACTAAGAACTTACCGAGTATAAATTGTTTTTTGGTTAATCCATCAATGATATTTTGCCGCATGGTACGGAAATGAATCTCATTACAGGTAATGATGACCACTGTGACACCCATAAGAATGTTGAAGAAACTAGCCGAATAGGTAATAAAACGCCATACGCCTGGAAAAGAATACAATTCTTTTTCGCTCGGAAAAAATGGTACGGGTGAATTCGTGAAGAAAAACCCCATGAATAACATCCATAAAGGAACAATGGTAACATAGACCAGAAAAATGACCTTAATAGATGTCAGCTTCTTTAGTTTCGCGTATTCGATCGATAATAACTGTTTCATGCTTCAACGATTTCAATGAAAATGGTTTCTAAATTTTTGCGGTATTCACGGAGTCCTGAGACATAAATGCCTTGTTGTGCCAATTGTTTGTTCAGATCTGCTCCATGCGTTATATTCCCTGCTGAAATCAGGAATTCTCCTTCTTTTTCGGAGATCAATTTCATGTCTGAAGAGTTGGTGATGAGTTGTTTTAATTGATTCATATCCGCCGACTTAATCAAAAACAGTTGTTCTTGCGACATGATTTGATTCATTGGACCAACTTCCAATAATTTTCCTTTGCGTAAAATGGCTACGTGCGTACAAATCTTTTCAATTTCATCCAAGATATGGGAAGCAATAATGATCGTTTTTCCTTCTTTGGCGATTTCCAAAATAAGTGCACGCATTTCTGTAATTCCTTGCGGATCCAATCCATTTGTAGGTTCATCTAATACCAATACGTCTGGATTGTTCAGCAATGCTGATGCGATGGCCAATCGTTGTTTCATTCCCAATGAAAAGGTTTTAAACTTCGATTGTTTGCGATCCCAAAGATTCACACGTTTCAACACTTCTTCAATGCGTCCCATGTAATCGGTCATTCCCTTGATTTTGGCAACAACAATGAGGTTATCAACCGGATTGAGGTAGGGATAAAAATTGGGGGTTTCAAGTAGCGCACCAATATTTTTGCGGTTATCATCCTTGGTGCCGTTTCCGAACCAACTAAAACTTCCAGAAGTTGCATTTAAAGCGCCTAATAGAATCGCAAGCGTGGTTGTTTTTCCACTGCCATTTGGTCCAAGTAATCCGAAAATTTGTCCTTTCTCAACTTTCAGACTCAGGGAGTCCAAGGCAAGAACGTCGGAATATTTTTTTCGCAGATTCGTAATTTCGAGAATGATTTCACTCATAATGTGTCGGTTTGGAGCGAAAATACATCAGAATTTACAATTGGAGTGAAGTTTTGTATAAAAGGTTGATTGGGCTTATGAATTGAAAATGTAAAATGTAAAATGTGATTTAAGGTCTTAACCACGATTTTCTTCATGATTTCTAGCCCTTTTAATTATGAATTATAAATTGAAAAATTATGAAGAGAGGCTTAAGGTCTTAACCACGATTCCCTTTATAATTACCCAATTCATAATTTTACATTTTACATTTTACATTTTCAATTCTAAAGCAAGTCATTCGCCAAATTCGCCAATTCTGAACGCTCTCCTTTTTCTAATCGAATATGAGAAAACAACGATTGCCCTTTTAATCGATCAATCAAATAAGCCAATCCATTACTGTTTTCATCCAAATACGGTGTGTCGATTTGATGAACATCGCCTGTAAACACAATCTTCGTTCCTTCACCAGCGCGAGTGATAATCGTTTTTACTTCATGTGGCGTTAGATTTTGAGCTTCATCCACAATAAAGAGAATGTTGGACAAACTTCTTCCGCGAATAAAAGCAAGTGGTGTAATCAAAATGCGCCCATTTTCCTCCATTTCGAGAATCGCTTTGTGCT
>JAYSRF010000182.1:0-27814 GCA_043721195.1 Fluviicola sp.
AGGTACGAAAATGCAAAATCGCAATACAATTCATTGACTCAGAATTATACTGGTTCGGGTACTAAAATCACCGTCCCAATCTCAGGATTCATCAAATACAGTTACGTACAGGAAGGTCAATATGTGAATGTGGGTGATCCGATTGCATCTATTTCACAAAACCGAAAAATAGTGCTGAAAGCAGATGTATCACAACGTTATTTCTCAAAACTTG
Organism: Fluviicola sp.; assembly: GCA_043721195.1. Taxonomy (GTDB): domain Bacteria; phylum Bacteroidota; class Bacteroidia; order Flavobacteriales_D; family Crocinitomicaceae; genus Fluviicola. The sequence continues at coordinate 215 of JAYSRF010000182.1, forward strand.
CAGCGGTACAGTCCGCCAATTTTGTAACGGTTGATGGTACTACTTTCAATACTTCGGCATTGAACGGCAAACTGTTGGCTTATGGAAAGAGTACGGGTGAAAACAGCGCCTTTATTCCTGTAACATTTGAAATCGATAACCGTGGTGAAATACTTCCTGGCGGTTTTGTTGACGTTTACCTAAAATCAACACCGATTCCTGATGCACTGGTCGTTCCACTTTCAGCACTCGTTGAAGAGCAGGGATTTTATTACGTGTATGTGCAGGTTGAAGGTGAAAGTTTTTCCAAACGGGAAGTGAAACTCGGTGGTACTGATGGGTTCAACGTACGCATACTTTCGGGAATAGAAGAAGGTGAACGTGTGGTAACAAAAGGAGCTTACAATATTAAGCTGTCTGTTGCTTCAGGTACGCTTCCAGCTCATGGTCACGAACATTAATCTGCCGAGCTATGTTAAATAAAATTATACAGTTTTCACTGGCAAATCGCCTATTGGTTGTAGCCTCATCCGCTTTACTTCTGATTTTCGGGACGTACACGGCTTCCAATATGGAGGTAGACGTTTTTCCCGACCTAACTGCACCAACAGTTGCTGTTATGACAGAGGCACATGGAATGGCTCCTGAAGAAGTGGAACGATTAGTTACCTTCAAGATTGAAACAGCAGTAAACGGCTCTACAAATGTGCGTCGTGTACGCTCGTCTTCTGCCGCAGGAGTTTCCATTGTGTGGATTGAATTTGAATGGGGAACAGATATTTACAAAGCGAGGCAAATAGTTTCGGAAAAGTTAAATACCGTTGCTTCTCAATTACCTGCTGGAACAGGTACACCAACCATGGCTCCGCAATCGTCCATCATGGGAGAGATCATGTTGATTAGCGTTACCGCAGATTCAACAAATACCATGGATTTGAGAACAATGACGGATTGGAATATCCGACCTCGTTTGTTATCGTTGAGTGGCGTTTCTCAGGTAGTAGTTATTGGCGGTGAGTACAAGCAATATCAAATTCTTGCCTCTCCGCAGAAGATGAATTATTACCACATAACGCTGGATGAATTGTTGAAAGCCTCAGAAGGAGCGAGTAAAAACGCTTCAGGCGGATTCATCAATGAAAATTCGCAGGAATACGTGGTAAAAGGCATGGGCAGAACCAGCGATTTGAAAGAACTCGGGAATGCCGTAATCAAAGTGGTTGAAGGTGTTCCAGTAAGAATCGAAGATGTTGCAACCGTGGATATTCAGGCAAAAGTTAAGATTGGCGACGGGTCATTGAATGGGAAACCAGCTATTGTAATGACTGTGATGAAACAACCCAACACCAATACGCTTGAATTAACGGAGCGAATTGATGAAGCAATGGCAGATATTTCATCAGGCTTACCAAAGGATGTACACATTAATACACAGATTTTCCGTCAGGCTGACTTTATCAATTCATCGATAAGCAATATTCAGAAGACACTTTATGAAGGTTCCATCTTTGTTGTGGTCATCCTGATTTTGTTTTTGATGAACTTTCGGGCAACTTTCATTTCATTACTCGCCATTCCGATTTCATTGATTGTTGCAATTCTGACGCTAAAATGGATGGGTTTTACAATCAATACCATGAGCCTTGGAGGTATGGCAATTGCAATCGGTGATCTCGTTGATGACGCCATTATAGACGTGGAGAATGTATTCAGAAGATTGAAGGAAAATGCGCAAAAAGCCAAGGAAGATCAGTTACCCAAGATGAAGGTGATTTTTGATGCTTCTACCGAAATCAGAACTTCAGTGATCAACGCAACGTTCATCATTATTACAGCTTTCCTGCCTTTATTCTTCTTGTCTGGTATGGAAGGGAAATTGCTTGCACCGCTTGGAATTGCATTCATCGTTGCATTATTTGCATCACTGGTTGTTGCGATCACACTAACTCCTGTTTTATGTAGCTTTTTATTAACGAGCGATAAGATGCTCGAAAAACAGCACAAAGAAAGTTGGTTGGTAGAAAGAATGAATCGGATCTATAACCGTGCGCTGAAAAAAGCCTTATCCCATAAAAAAGCGGTTCTCGGAACTGCCGTGGTTTTGTTTATTGGGTCACTTTTCATTTTGTCGAGTTTAGGACGGAGTTTCTTGCCTGAGTTCAATGAAGGTTCATTGGTGGTGAGCGCAGTGAGCCTCCCTGGCATTTCATTGGAGGAAAGTAACAAGATCGGTACTCAGGTTGAAAAGACACTTGCTACCATTCCTGAAATCCGCATGACGACACGTAGAACAGGACGAGCGGAATTAGACGAACATGCCCAAGGTGTAAATGCTTCTGAAATTGATGCCCCGTTTGAATTGAAAGATCGCAGTCGGGAGGAATTTATGGCAGAAGTGCGTGAAAAACTAGCGGGAGTTACAGGAGCAAACATCACCGTCGGGCAACCGATCGGACATAGAATTGATCACATGCTTTCAGGGACACGGGCAAACATTGCAATCAAAGTGTACGGAACTGATTTGGGCAAACTGTTTTCAATTTCCAATAGTATCAAAGCTGAAATAGAAGGCATTGAAGGACTGGTTGATATTAGTGTTGAACAACAGGTTGAAATTCCGCAGGTTCAGATCAGACCCAAACGGGAAATGCTCAATAAATACGGCATTACAATCGGGCAATTCAACGAGTTTGTTGATGCTGCTTTTGCAGGTGAAAAGGTAGGTGACATCATTGAACAAGACAAGAACTTCGACCTAATCGTTCGTTTTGACGATAAGAATCGTGGTAAAATAGAACTCATGCGGAATGCATTGATCGATACCTACCGTGGAGAAAAGGAAAAAATCCCGTTCTACTACGTTGCAGACGTTGTATCGGCATCAGGTCCGAATACGGTGAACAGAGAGAACGTTCAGCGAAAAGTAGTGGTGTCTGCGAACGTAACAGGTCGTGATCAGAAAAGTGTGGTGGAAGAAATTCAAACCAAACTGGATGCTGCAATGAATGTAACCCACCGTGTTGAAATGCCACCAAATTATCACATCGAATACGGTGGACAATTTGAAGCCGAGGCGGAAGCATCACGAACCTTACTGGTTACTTCATTTCTGGCGATACTGGTCATTTTCTTTTTGTTGTTTCAGGAATTCAAAAGCCTAAGCATTTCAGGGATCATCCTGCTAAATCTTCCGTTGGCATTAATTGGTGGGGTACTCAGCATTTGGTTAACATCGGGAATTATAAGTATTCCTGCCATCATCGGATTTATCACCCTATTTGGTGTTGCAACAAGGAACGGAATACTCTTGGTATCGCATTACAGGACACTTCAACAGGAAGGATTGTCAATTATGGATACCGTTATTCAAGGTTCAATAGATCGTCTTAGTCCGATTTTGATGACTGCCTTAACCGCAGGTTTAGCGTTGATACCATTAGCATTAGCGAGTGATCTTCCAGGAAATGAAATTCAAAGTCCAATGGCAAAAGTAATCCTTGGAGGTTTACTTAGCTCAACATTGCTGAACCTCTTTATCGTTCCAATAGTTTATTACATAGCCAATCAAAAACGAACGACATGAAACAACCATTTTTAATAGCGTTGTTGGCACTTTTAGCGTTAACAACAAACGGACAGCAGTCCCTCGATTCAGTGATGGCTTCCGTAGGACGTAATAACAAAACGCTTATTGCTGGTGCTCAGTATTGGGAGTCGCAGCGCTTGTCTTTCAAAACGGGAACTACACTTTACGATCCGAACGTATCGTTGGATTATATGAAGGGTCGCCCCGTAACGGCAGGCAATCAATTGGATTTTACGGCAACACAGGCGTTTGATTTTCCAACGGTGTACACAAACAAAAAAGAACTGGCAAAAAGTCAATCCGATCAAGGCGAATTTCAATTGCAAGCATTGAAACAAGATGTCCTTTTGGAAACGAAATTGGTTTGTTTGGAGTTGATATTTCTGAATAAACAACAAGTGATTTTGAAATCCCGCATTGTTCACGCTGAAAAAATGATGTCAGACATTAATCGCAGGATAGAGAGTGGTGATGCAACAGCTTTGGAGTTAAACAAAGTGCGTATCAATCTAGTTCAATTGCAAAGCGAACTTCGGTTGAATCAGGGTGAGATTCTTGCCAAGAATCAGCATCTGACACAGTTAAATGGAGGAACACTAATTACGTATTCAGACACCATTTATCCACTACAGGCGGAACTTCCCGCCTTTGAACAATTGGAGCAGGAATACGAAGCGGTTGATCCGATGCTCAAAACACTCGAACAGCAAACGGTTATTGTTCAACAGCAAATTGATTTGAATAAATCCATGTGGCTACCAAAGTTCGAAGCTGGTTATCATTACCAAGCAATTCTTGGTCAGAAATTCAGTGGAGTGCATATTGGAATGACCATTCCACTTTGGGAGAACAAATATACCGTTTCAGAAAAAGAAGCTGAAATGCTCTTTACCCAAGCACAAGTGGAAGAGCATAAAACAGAACACTATTCAGAAATTCGGGAATTGTACGTACGCTATTCTTCTTTGAAAATAGCGTACGAAGAATACCGAAACCTTACGAATTCATTGACCTCTGTAGTTCTATTAGAAAAAGCATTAAAGGGCGGTGAAATTTCCAATACAGAGTTTTTTGTTGAGCTCGGTTCATACTATGGGACATACGACCAGTTCCTGAAAATTGAAAAGGAGTATTTTCAAACTATTGAAGTATTGAATAAGTATCAGCTTTAATCATGCATTAGGAAGAAATTTGAACTACCCTTTGAGATCTAAGGTGATTTCAACTACCAGACACATTAGCGGTTCGATCCCAACATGGTCATTGCACCCGTCTGAAACTCACTAAAAAGGCATTTTTGGTTCGATAATCTGTCAGAAGGGTGAGCAGAAAGAAAAGAGCGCATCATATCATGATAGCGCTTTTTTCTTTTTCCCTCGGGACTCGCTCTCAAACTCACACTTTTGTAGTTTGCCCTTTTCCTTTCAGTGTGAGTGTGGAGATTGAGAGAGAGGGATTCGGATCAAGTCATAAATCTGTGGACTTGGAAAAAAATCAAGCATAAATTTGGGTTAATCTGAATAAAAAGAATCCAACATTGGTTACTCCTCTGAATTGGGATTTAAAAACTTTTATTTTTGCGTTAAAGTGTTTTTTGTTCGAGCGGAGGAAGCCTCTTAGAACTCTTATTTGCATCCTGTTAGCAGAAATCATCAAAATTTTCTTCATAGAATGTATTACCTTTAACCAAACTAGGTCAATTAATATGAAAACAATATTCAACCTTTTAGTAATTCCTCTTCTCACTTATTGCTCTTCAATTCAAGCGCAGATTTTCAGTACAGTTCCTGTTATTACGGCAAAACTAAACTATACGTATCTAAGCGACAACTTCAACCTTGCAATAGTTGGTGGTGTTGAGCATTACATATCCACAAATCAAGGTGTTAACTGGACTGAACTAAATAACGGTGTTGGAACTGGACTTTATCAGCTCGAGGGATTTAATATAGCGGTTAAAGATGCTTCAACGATGTACATTGTCGGTAAAAACGGGAGTAATCATATTGTTTCCAAAAGTACAGATGGAGGGAACAATTGGGCAATCATCTTTTTTGTGAGTGCTTCTGAATTACTAACAGACATTGCTACACATGGAAATACAGTCATTGTAAGTGCTCGAAATGGAGTTTATCGATCGATTGATAGCGGTACAAATTGGACATTCATTCAACTTGCTACTTTAGATCAAAGCTCGCCTTTTATTCGCTTCAATGAAAACGGTAGTTCTTGGATTGTAAGTAATTACTCATCTGGTTTTCATATTTCAACTGATGACGGAAATACATGGAACGAAGTGGATTTCGGATTCTCATCATCTGAAATAGTAGCGGCATCTAACTCGGCAAATGGTGTAGTCTTTACGCGAACTATTCCAACTGGTTCTCAATTGACTTTTCTAAATGCTACGAATCAATTGGATACGATTACAGAAATTGATGAAAATCTAATTGTGAACAGTAGCAATTGGTGTAAAAATGCTGTATTCCTCCCAAATAATAACCTTCTTACTTTTGATTCTGGTTTTTTTTATATCGTAGATACTAGCAACCAGAACGTTTATCATATCACTTCTCCTTATGGAAACGGTTACACTCCAAAAAGCATTTCTTTAGGATCATCTTACGGTATTGCAATCGGCTATAATTCTGGGGGAAACCTTGGTAGACTTTACAGGATTAATCTTATGCAAACACCTACATTATATGTCCCATCTAATTTTCAGATTGCTGGACCAGGGCCTTGTGCTGGTGACAATATCGTGGGAATTCCCTATGCGGATTATGCCGATTCAACTAAATGGTATATAAACAATGTGTTGACATCAACCTCAATACAACTTAATTATCCTACACCGCCAGGAGTTTATACAACATACACCGTAAAATTAAACACTTACTTCAACGGACTGGTAAATACGACTACCAAAACTGTAACATTTCAAGCACCGCAAGCACCGCATTCATTTGCTTATACAGTTGATACCACAGCATGTTACGGTTTACCGTTATATGTTTTCATTAATCCCAATTCGGGTACACCGGCAAGCACAGCTGTCAAAATACTTTACAACGGTCAGCTAGTTGCGGGACCTTATACCATGACATCTTCCAATATCAATGCTTACACGCCTGTGCTGACAACAAGTGGTGTTCTCCAAATCATTTCTTACAAAACGCTTTATTGTGATCCGAGTGCTGATACGGTTACGTTGAATATTGAAGTAAGTCCGAATCTTTTTGACTTAGACATTCTCCCAAACGATTCGGTTATTTGCGTTGGCGTGAACCCGTTGTTAGCCCTCAACGGAACGGACTCTTTGATATCCTATGATTTTTCCACTACCTATAGTATGAACGGATTCGCACCTTCTCCACATACAGTCGTTTCTGGAAATTCAAGCGGAACGCTGAACGTAGAACAATATGGCCTGGAAGCTTACTTCAACAGCAGTACAATGGATCAAACCTATGGATTAATGTACATGTTTGTGAACTTGGAGATTACTGATACCGCTGGATGTTCCCCTTCACAGGTGATTGATACAATTCGTATTCAACGACCAACAGCCTACTACGAGCTGCATTCGCGTTCATATCTCACTGGCGACACAGTACACATGACCAATGCGTTCATAACACCGAACCGCTTATGGTCCTCTACTGAATTGAATCCTGCCTACATTTTTGACGAAACCAATACCATACCCCTGATTGTTGCAGATACGATAGGACTTTTCAGCCTTGAGCTACACAATGAACCACTGGCTGGATGCGCTGATTCAGTAACACATCATATTTATTACGCTGAACCAGCCCCCACTATAGATTCTACATGCCAAACACTTAAACCGCACGAAAAGGAACGTCTGCACCATGTTCGAATCGACCCATTCGGTAATATTTATGAGATCGCTGCATTTGAATTGACAGTGTACCATAGACCAGGGTACATTCTTCGTAAAAACGATGCCTTTGGCAACATGCTTTGGGAAAAACGGGCTCAAACCGATTTTTGGGGTGATTTACACGGTGTCGTTATTGAGGAAATGGACTTTGATGCACAAGGAAACCCTGTAATCGTTATGTGGTTGCATGGCACAGCTGATTACCAAGACGATTATATCAATTACCATTTCTCATCATCGGGATCGAACGCACATGAAGGTGCTTGTTATGTAGTGAAAATAGACAAAACAACAGGAGAACTGATCTGGAGCTCAGACCTTGGTTTTCTTTCGCCTACAGCGGTCTTGTTTACAGGTAGTCGAACGACTGATATTGTTGTAGATGGTGATTGGATTCATGCGACAACTTGCAATAATTATGATATAAAATTCTTCACTCTGAACAGCACCGATGGCAGTTTTATCAATTCGACTACGATTGACCTTGGTGGATGGTCGAATTCAAACTTTATTCTTCCGAACTTTCTCTTCCCAACAGGCACGTTGGGTGACAATCGCCAATCCTATTGGTCACCACAAATCGATGTGCTTTCAACAGGCGAAGTGATTGCCATAGGTAACTACCAGAATGTTAACACACCAAACTATCCTCAACTGTCAATGATTGGATCAGGCGGTGGGATTTTCGCCGTAAAATACCATCCCGATAATGGCGTGTATGATATGGCTAATATCGCTCAAGCAGGAAATGCTCAGTTTGCCGCTGGACCAGGTTATCTGGGACAAAATTATATTCCGAAAATGTTTGTAGACAAGAACGACAACATCACCCTAGCAGGTAAATGGGAGTTTAATGCTTGGCAGAACCCACTAGATGGATTGACTATAAGTGTGCTCGATTCCGTTCTTCCGATGGCGACAGGATCGTTTGTCGTGAATATGAATCCTGATTACGAGATGAACTGGATTACAACCGGTACACACAGCGAAATTGAGGACCTTGTGTATATACCGGCAACTGATGAAACCTATCTGAGCTGTACAACACTTGATAACTACACCTTAATGAATGATATGACTGCAATCATGTCTGGTGAAGACCGGACCTACGATTTGACATATACTCATTTGCCATACCCAGAATATCCATTGTTGAATTTTCCACGAAACAAGATTTTTCTTTCAACATTAGATGCCAATGGTATTCCATTGGGCATGAAACAATTTAGCTACACAGGGTCGCCAGATAATGGACAATTATTGTTTCAGCGCATAGCAGCAACAGCTTGCGGGGATCTAGCGATTTTCACAGGAAATCTGGCTTGGAATGGCGAACTACTAGTCGATGGGCAGACTTACCAGATAGATTCTACCTTGTTATTCCTCAACTATTCAAACTGCGTATCAGACGATTGCAGCTATGTAAATGCCCCCGACTCAGTAAACGTCTGTTCTAGTGCTGGAACGATTGATATCCAACTTTCCAATTATTACAACCTAGACTCATTAGTTTTTGATATTTTAGTAGATGGACTAGTAGCATTGAACGATCAAAGTGTAATGGTAGACACCGGTCATTTTTCATTTCCCCAACCAATTGGAGCGAATGGTCAGTTTGTTCTAGCATTCAATTATCCGAACACGGATACACTAGTCATTACATATACAAGTATACAAGTGGATTTTGGATCAACTCCAGTAAATGAATTTTGCGATTCTGACCCTTTATTTTTCTTCAGTAATGGTTCTCCTGCTGGAGGACAGTACTCTGGACCTGGTGTGTTTGGCAATCAATTCAATCCGAATTCTGCTGGTTCTGGAGAACATATTATTCTATACACGTATGACAATCAAGAGAGTTGTGTTGTTACTGACACCGTTATATTTGTAGTGAATAACTGTTCTGGAATAGAACAAATTAGTCTTCCGACTTACAAGATCTATCCGAATCCTTTCACTGATGAAATAACTATTTTATCAACTGGCAATAGTTCTACCAAACAGGAAATCATTGTTTATGACCAAATAGGTCGAATAGTACTTCATTCACAACTGGATGATTCGAAAACATCTTTCTATCTTAATAATTTGTCAGTCGGAAATTATTTAATTGAAATAATAAGCAAGAATAGTTGCTTACACAGAGAACTTTTGATTAAAATGTAAAATGCACATCACTCATTCATTTTTGTGAAAAGAAGTAATTGATAAAATCTTGGTTCGATCCCAACAAGGTCATTTTACCCCTCTAAAACCAACTAAAATCGCATTTTTGGTTCGATAATCTGTCAAAAGGGGGAGCTTAAAAAAGAAAGAGAGTGTGTAAACGCTCTCTTTTCTTTTTTACCTCATTCTCGTTATCACTCTCTTTCTTTTCAGTGCGAGAATTGAGAATGAGATTACCGATTGAACTAAAATCTTGATATTTTTATTAAAATACTGAGTTAATTCGTAAGATTGGCCTTTTTTCGTTTACGATTGGGCGAGAAGTCTATCCCGATTGAAGCAGAGCGGAAGGATCAAACATTAAAAAGGTAATACTAACCAATTTAATTCTAATTTTACGGATCGATATTTAACCTTACGTATTGTAAACCTTCATTCAATGAAAACTGCCTATCATATTTTAATTATCCTATTAATTGCTTTTAGAGCTAACTCTCAGAGTTTACTTGTTCCCTATTCCAATAATTTTGATGCTGCAGGAGATGATCTAGGATGGACACATTATGCTTTTTATGGCAATGACGATTGGGAATTAGGCACACCTATGAAAGCCAACTTTTCTTCCGCAAACAGCGTTCCGAATGCATGGGTAACAAAGCTGACTGGTTTTGCAACCTCTAATTCTCAGTCAGCACTTGAAACACCTTTTTTTGACCTATCGGATCTTTCAACAAATTATTGCCTATCATTCTCTCACAAGCGGCACAACACACTGAATAACAATACTTATAAATTAGAATACTCCTTGAATGGATCAACATGGTCACTGCTTAATCCTTCTACGACTTATAAATCTAATTGGCAAACAGCTGTTGGGTTTCCGACACCTAACCTAAGTTTTTTTGATTATTCATCTATTCGTTTGACTTCAATTCAGGGACAGGATAGTGTCAAATTTAGATTTATATTTACTGGAGGAACAAACGCGCAGGAAGGTTGGATGATTGATAATTTTTCAATAACAGAAGAATTTATTAACCTACAAGCATCACAAGGAGATACGATTCGAGATATTAGCAGGTACTTTTCCAATATTACTGTGAAAAGCAACCTAAACAGAATTTCTCCTTATGAAAATCTAATGGCTTTTACTACCAGTTTTTATATTTCCGACGACTCTTTACAGGATGTAGGAGATATACTTTTGGGTAATGTTGCTGTAAACACCAATAGTTCACTGTTAAATTGGTCAAATACCTTCCCACTTCCACCAAATCTTTCGTCAGGTATTCACTATATAGTTTATCTTTTTGATTCCGGAAATGCAGTTGCAGAACAAAATGAAACTGACAACAGTTCTTTTGCTGTGTTAATCATTGACAGCATTTATCAAGCAGATTATTTTGATGATTTGGAGGGACTGCCAACAAAATGGAATAAACCACGACTATATAATGCAACGACATGGGAAATTGGAGATGCCGAAACTTGGCATATTGAACAACCCATATCTGGTAACAATGCATTGATAGCTAATATTGATGTCTCAAATAACACTATATCGGATAAAATTGAAAGCCCCTATCTTGATCTTTCTTCATCAACTAACACATCCATGTGTTTTTGGTACAGGCAATCCACTGAACATAATCAACCATTGACAATCAATCTTCCTGTCATTGGGGCAAACAATACTTTTCCCGCTTTTTTAGGATCTCACATCAATGTTCAAGGTACACGAAAATATGGCTGGGATTGCTTTTGTGCTTCTTTAAGTGCTTATGATGGAGAAATTGCTACACGATTCAGAATAGAATCCAATACCAATGGGCCTTTACTAGTAGATGATATCTATATTGGCACCGCAAAACCAGATGCTGCAATAGTTGATCTCACGTCAGAACGGTTCACAACATCTTCTGAATCTACCATGACATTGGTATACGATCTCTTCAATGCAGGCCTTGACAGCTTGCCTTCTACGAATACTGAACTATACTGGTCAACCGATAGTATAGTTGATGCGAGTGATGTCTTGTTAACAACAATTACCGAACCTGCATTAAATGACACCACTTTTTTAGAAAGAACAATTAGTTTTATAAAACCAACGACCGCTTCTGGCAACTACTTTTTGATTTATAAACTAGATGCCACAGGTATTGTTTCAGAAATACAGGAAAACAATAATATTGGATGGATTAAGTTATTCCAAAATCAATCAGTTACGCTTCCTTATACAAATAATTTTTCCGCTTCGCCCTTAGATTGGAGTCATGGATCGATACTCGGTGTTGATGAATGGGTATGGGATTCTGGTGAAACTATGAAGGCAGAGAGTATCAGCTCAAATTCACACAGTCAGCTTTATAGTCCAGTCTTTGACCTCTCAGAACTAACCCATCCAGTTATTGAATTTGATTTTGATGGATATTACTCATCCGGAGAATTAACATTGTTGTATTCTACAAATGGTGGCAAATCCTGGGAGCAACTTGAACATTCATCCGTTGTTTCTCAAAAAAGAATGTATACCCCAACCATTTTCGCTAGTATTTCTGGTCTTGATTTACCTGGATTTGTGTTTCCATGTTCACATTTGCTTGGATTGGATTTTAAACAATTGATTTCAACAGGGACCTATAGCGGCAGGGATTATGATGATGGCGCAAGATTCGTATATGATTTGCAGTTTTTACAAGGTCAACAGGTGCAATTTATGTTTGACCATGCTAATATCCAGAATCTTTTGCCTTTAACGATAGACAATTTTAGCATTACTGAGGCTCAAACTGACTTATATGTTCCAACAAATAAAAAGTTATTAGCAACTAGTGCAGATGCGAAAATTAACACCTTTTTCTTTGTAAAGAATAATGCAAATTATATGTCAATGCCAGCCATACTTGAATTTTATTGCAGTGTTGATAGTATTTACGATGCGGCCGATGTTTTAGTTCAAACACAACAGTTGGACACCATTTTACCTTATCAGAAAAGATTGGTTCAAGTATATACAAATACCCCAGCATCTTATGGTAATTACAATTACCTTTTGTACAAAATTCAACAACAAGGTGGAAATGAATTGAACACACAGAATAATAGCGGAAACTTTCCACTTGCAATGGATACTGCTTCAGAATACACGTACCCAATGGTAATGAATTTTAACGCAACCGATATCGATGGCTGGAGTTGGCGCAGTGATTCTTCTGCCAACTATTCATCCCATCGTTTCAGGCATCTTACCGTAATTGGTGAACCAACTCCTGCCGTTCAGAATGGTCAATGGTTTCTTGATCCAATTGATCAATTAAACTATTATAATTCGGTTTCTGATTATTCTATTAATCATCTTGAATCACCAGCTTATGATTTTTCTAATGTTGGCCAGATCAACCTTATGTTTGACTTTTTATGTGTGGGTATCCCATTCGGAAATAATACACAAGGAGGAAATATCTCTTATTCGATTGATGGAGGCAATAATTGGATTGTCCTAAGTCATGCACAAGATCCTAACGCGACTAATTGGTATGATTCTCCATCATTATCAACGTTGAATAATGAACCTGGTTGGGGTGATTATGACCAGTGGTCCACTGCAGTATTTAATCTATCTTTTCTAGGTGGTCAGCCTAATGTTCGTTTTAGATTTAATTATAAAGCTGAATTTACACCGTATGCTGGTGCGATACAGGGATTTCGAATGGACAATTTTGTAATTGTTGCAAATCCTAACGATCTAGTTGCCCAAAACCTTCCTGACATAACAACTAGTTCGAGTGCTGAATATTTTGATTTGTCTTATAATCTATCAAATGTAAGCACAGTTAGTATGACTGGAACAATTACTGGGATATACTGGTCCACTGATAACATTTTGGATGCAACCGATGAGTTGTTGTACCAATTCCCTGAATCCACGATTAACCCAGGTAACTATAATAATCAAATTGCCGTTTACTTCCCTCATCCAGTAACTCAACCAGTCTATTACCTATTTTACAAGGGTGATTTGGAGAATAGCATCAACGAAGCAAATGAGCAAAATAATGTCGGGCGTGTAAAGATCATCTTCAATCCATTTACCTCTGAATTCATTGATTTAGAGGCAGTTATTCCTGTAAATGAAATTCAGGATGATCTGAATGATCAATTCTTTCCTTTTACTTTCCAATACATCAATAATGGTACTATTTATAGTGAACCTTCATTAGTAAAGTTTTACTGGTCTGATGATGCAACGCTTGATGTGGCAGATGTTGTACTATATACTATAGAAGAGCCTGTTTTAAATGGTGGTATTTTCAACACGCATTCTGGCAACATATATTATCCTTTACCAATAACTCAACAAGATTATTACATGTTTATTGAAGCAGATGCTGATGAGTCAAATATTGAGTCAATTGAATCTAATAATTTAAAAATGGTACATGTTCTATTTGATCTCACAAACATGGGTGTGGTCGAAGTTCAACAAAACGAAATAGTACTTATTAATTCTGAAGAATCGTTGATTTTCTCTTTTCAAGAAACATATACGGGTAACTTCGAGTATTCCCTTTATAGTGCATCAGGTCAATTGATCTCTTCCGGAAACATGTTAGTAGACTCAGACAAATTGGAATTGAAAAAACCTTATTTATCTGCAGGTGTTTACTTCATGAAAGCAATGATCGGCAATAAGTTAATTAATCTCCAATTCATCGAACAATGAAGCATCTGATTCTACTCGTTACTGTTTTTGTACTTTGCAACACTTGTTTTGCGCAGTGTGGGAATACACAGCGATTGATTTTTCCTTTCTCCTCTTCAATTGCTTTTGTAATTGAATCTGACCAAGATCATAATGTCATTCTTGCATCCTATAGCAGTGGCGGTAATTCTAGAATTAGAAAATCATCGGACTATCGTGTTTCCAATTTAAGTAGGTTAGTCAATGGAGGAATTGTAAAGGATATGTCTGTGGATTCTTCAGGTAACATTTATGTATGTGGAACTTTTCTCGCTCCACTTTCATTCGATGACTTTCCCGGCGTTTTTCAACCCGGACCAACAATTACAAGCATATTTGTTGCAAAACTTGACGCAAGCCTGAATACTATTTGGTTAAAGACATCATCTGGTAATGCCGGTTCAAGTGCAAATGGCAGTGATCTAATTAGTTCGATTTCAGTAGATAATAATGGAAATTGTTTTATATCTGGAGTTTATCAGGCATCATTCATTTTTCAAGGAAATGATTATTCAGCACCTTCCTCTACATGGAAAAGTTACATCGCTAAGTTGAATACTTCTAATGGAAGTATTCAATGGTTTCATGCTCAGTATTGTGAATCCAGTGAACCCATCCCATTGGTAATTGCTGATAATAACGGAGGCGCTTATCAAAGTACCTTTTTCTATGGAGATTACTATGATTTGGCAGGAACTCACTTTCAGAGTACACATTATAATTCCATGGTTTTTCATTTTAATAGCATTGGCACTTATGATTGGGGCTTACAACTTAAGGGAGAGAATTTTGTTCGTGGTCTTCAATTAGATGCTCAAAACGCACTCCGACTATGCGGTCAGATGGGTGATACACTTAAAGTGCAGGCGCAATCTGTTTTCAATATCGGATATAAAGGCCTTTTTGTTGGCAAAATAGATCTTAATGGGAACGCTTCCAGTTTTGATAGAATTGCATCAAGTGCAATAAATGCCGACATCTATATGGGAGTAAATTCTTTCCGATATATGCCTGACAATACTTATTACATCACTGGCCAATGTATCCTTGAAACGAACTTTAACGGTTTAATTAATCCGTTAAGTCCTCAGAGGGAAACTTTTGTAACAAAATTCTCCCATTTAAACAATGCCATTTGGACACAAGGTTATGGTGAATCTCCAAATACTATTTTTTCTGGAGGAATTTGCACAATTGATGACTGTAGCGTTATTTCATACGGATCATTATCTAGCTCAAATCAATTAATTTTTGATGACAGTACTTATCAATTCAGTTTGGGAAGTAATTCTGATTTCTTAGTTGAATACAATGCTTTTAACGGATCTTATATGGAAGGTCCTATAGCAGATACAAATGGAGGATGGGATCCATTTGGCCAAAATTGGACCGGATTAAACGATTTAGAATTAGCTGATATTCAAATCTTCCCAAATCCTAACAATGGAGAATTCGCGATTTCATTGCCAAAAGATCTGAATGCCGAAGTTTCAATTTTGAACACCTTTAGCCAAACGGTTTGGCAAAGTAACGGGAAAAATTCCCAGAATATTCAAACTAACTTAACTCCTGGAACCTATTTTGTTGTTATTAAGTACAACGAAAAAGTTGCAATAAAACGGTTATTAATTATTTGATCGTCACGCTTTTTTATTTTAATCAATTTGTTTTTCAGACAGTTATTTGTTTGGAAATGAAATGTATATCGAATCATCCGATATCTACAAAGTTACTATAAATCAATTTCATTTTAATCCACAATTGTTCGTCTTCATCACAGCAACCCATACTCCAACTCACACGCTCACTTCACAAAAACAGCCTTTGTTAGCGCACCAAAAATTCCATACCCGTTTTCAATATTGGTAAATACTTTCACTGGTTCTGAAAAGAAATCATTGGCAGCATTTTGCGCTTTTTGGGTCGAGATGAGGTATTTATACGTTTCTTCGGTACAACGATAAAGGATGAATTTATAATGCTCATCCGGTCCTAGTTGAGTGAAATTAATGGGGTATTTTACTTCTAAGGTTTTTTGTGTGCCGTCGAAAAAGTCATCCGTGAAATACAATTGCGGATAAAAATTTTCACCATCTCCAAAATCAGAAGCAGTTAATTCATCCATCGATTGATCTGCAGATCCAATGGGTTGACTTAAATATTCCAAGCCACTCACTACATTCACAATGGTTAATTGCATGATATAAAAATCATCGCCCGCTGGATCATTCCATTTCACAGTTGCTTTCATAAAATCGCCATCCACTGATGTATAACTAGCTGTGTCAACCGAAAGAATGGGTGAGACCATAGGCACAACCATGGCAGCACTAACCGATTTATAATCGTTGTGAATCGCAGCGATGGAATAAGAATTTCCTGCAATTGCCGCGATCGGGAAAATGTACTTCCCATAAATATCGGGTGTTCCTACGTTGTAAGCTTGTCCTGTTGTCTGATTGATGATGGTAACAACAGCGCCGCTTTCAATCTTAAAATTGGTGTTGTTGGATTCAAGGAAAAACCGGCTACGCTCTAAACCAACAGAAAAAGTAGAATCATTTTCTGCAATGCAATTCAACACCAACAATGATTCTTCACTGTCACCCTTGTATTCAATTTCTTTCTGACAAGAACTGAACATCAACAGTCCAACGACTCCGAGTAAATAACTAAACTTATTCATGTGTTTCTTTTTTTAATGCGTCAAAATCAATTTTAAATTTCCAACTGATCGAAGGGATAATGGGGAACAACGAAACTTGTTTTAATTTGTTTGTGCCATCATTTCCTGGTTGGGTATAGATGTAGAAGGCGTTTTGTCTGTTATACAGATTGTAAACCGATAAGGACA
The DNA here is from genome assembly GCA_043721195.1 of Fluviicola sp. Taxonomy (GTDB): domain Bacteria; phylum Bacteroidota; class Bacteroidia; order Flavobacteriales_D; family Crocinitomicaceae; genus Fluviicola. The sequence continues at coordinate 17,451 of JAYSRF010000182.1, forward strand.
AAACTGTTTCACCCCATTTCACTTTTTTAGTGCGGTTAAATCCAATATCCATGCGGTGATAAGCAGGCATTCGATAGTCATTTACAGCGTTAAAATATCCAACTGTTGAGGAACCAAAAGCGGAAGTAATAGGATTCGAAGCAACGCCAATGTACTGTGTTGGCAATGTAACCGCATTTCCTGTTCCATAAACGAAAACCAATCCAACATCCCATTTTTCATTGATATCATACGTAATTGCTACACTTACATCGTGTCGGCGATCGTATTTATAGAAAAATCGTTCTCCACCATTAATACCGTCAAATTGTCGTTGTGCCCAACTCAAGGTATAACCTAACCAACCTGAGAATCGGCCTTTTCGTTTCTCGATAAATACTTCACCACCGTAAGCCCAACCTTGTCCAGCTTCTACCTTCGATTGCCAATCAGTTGCTGAACCCAAAAATCCTGCGCCTTCTTTGTACTGAATCAAGTTGTTCATTTTTTTGTAGTAAGCCTCCACAACAATGTTGTATTGTTTTAAGAACTCATGGTTGTAACCTACACTCACTTGATCGGCAATAACGGGTGCAATTTTCTCCGTTGCTGGAACCCATAAATCGGTTGGTAATCCAATTCCTGTATTGGACAATAAATGCAAGTATTGAGCTGTTCTAGAATAGGCTAATTTGATGCTGGAATGATCCGTCAAAATATAATTTCCTGAAAACCGTGGTTGCAATTGCGCATACGTTTTATCTCCAACCAGAAAAACACTGAGGTGTAATCCATAATTGATTTTCAAACGATTGGTGATAATGTGATCATTTTCAATATACGTAAATAACTCATGAGCATATTGAAAGTAAGATCCATAAGAAGTATCTATATCGCCCGAAGAGCCTGTTGAATTAAACCGATTGACACCAGGTTTAAACGTGTGATACGTGTCTCCAACGCCAAATTTTATGTTGTGATTGGGATTCGGGATAAAGGTGAAATCCGATTTAATAGCCCAATCATTGATCCCAGAAGTATAAGTAAAACCAAAATTTGCTTCGTTTTTTACGCCATTATCGGTGCTTACCTCAGTTGCGTCATAGCCAATATTGAAAAGGTATTGGGAATAGGTTAATGTCGTATTTGCAAATAATTTTGGACTGATACGGTAATTCCAGCGCAATGCAGCAATGGCATTTCCCCATTTTAATGCACTTTCTTCTTTTACTTCCGTTTTTTCTGTGCCATTTGTATAATCATAAGTGCCTTTCACATAAGCCTTGTCTTTCCCCAAATAACTACTCAAATACAAATGGTGTTTGTCGTTGATCTTGTGGTGAATCTTGGCATTCAAGTCATAGAAGAAATAACCACCTTTTGCATCCTTTTTTTGAAAGGGCAAGGTCAAAACATCAATATAGGTTCTTCGCGCGCTAAATGCAAAAGCAGTCCGGTCTTTAATCAACGGGCCTTCAATTAAAATACGACTTGCGATGAGTCCAACTGATCCTTCAATGTTGTATTGTTTGGTATTTCCTTCTTTCATGCGCATATCAAGAACGGAAGAAACACGACCTCCATAGCGCGCAGGAAATCCACCTTTTATCAACGTTACTTGAGACAAAGCATCCGAATTGAAGACCGAGAAGAAACCAAATAAGTGAGATGCATTGTAGATTGGAACACCGTCTAATAAGATCAAGTTTTGGTCTGGTCCACCTCCACGAACATACAAACCACTTGATCCTTCACCTCCAGATTTTACACCAGGAAGCAATTGAATAATTTTAATAACATCCTTTTCACCCAATAAAACAGGTAGCTTGTCGATCTTATCCATTTGCAATTCAATTGTACCTGAATTGGTGCTTTCAACATTGCGTTGTCCGTCGGCAGCACTGATAATCACTTCTTCTAGTTCCTTGATATTCGAGAGCGAAACGTTTACTTCAGCTGTTCCTTTTAACACAACCAAGTATTTGGGACTCATTCCGAAGGAACTTATTTTTAAAATAATTTCTTCATTTGGAACCGTAATACTGTAGAAACCATACTCATTGGCCACAGCTCCTAAACGGTGAAGCGTATCGTAAATCGTTGCGCCAATCAACATTTCTCCCGTTCCTTCGTCGGAAACATAGCCTGATATGGTACGCTTTTCTTGGGCCAAAACGGCGGTTGAAATGGTGGTTAAAAAGAGGAGCACCAACATCCTCAGTAAAATTCTTGCTTTGTTTTTTTTCATACTCATCATTAAATCAACATGTTGTAGAACGTCAAAAATTGTCAATTAGTTCGTCATTCAGTTGTGTTCACAGGCTTACTATGATCAGATAACTACTTCCGTTGCCTTAAAAGAAGTAATCAGCAAACGAATGCTTCATCTTCATCACACTCTATTGTGCAAGACTATTGACAACGAAAAAAGTTACAGATCGAACATCCTTTTCAACTCTAGTGAATGGATACAACTGTTTTTCATAATCATCCAATTAGTCATTTTTAGCATAAACAACCCAATACAGAAAAACCTTTGGTGTCTCCCTCAAAAAATACGTACGATTTAGATCCACCTTACTTTTCTTTCTGTTTTCTAGTTGTTGGAAATGGGGGTTCTTTATTCGGTTACCGAACAATCCCCGATAGTTGCTATCTTTACCGCTTCCAAAGAACAGATTATGATTTTACATACACAACAACCCATCGATCAGCAAGAAGCGCTTATCGTGATATTGGGTAAAAAATCGGATAAATTACCTGAAGTAGATGCTGTGATTCTAGATGAAATCACACGTTTTCAAGCTGAAAAAGCTGATTTTCATACCCTGAGTTTACAAGGTAGATCCTTTGTATTTGTAAAAGATCAGTCTACTGATGAAGCTTGGCGTGTTGCTGGTCATAAAGCGCGCGTCTTTATTTCCTCTACTGTTGCAACAATTGCCATTCACGGTGGAAAAACAGCTAGTTTATTGCTTGCTGAAGGATTGTTACTCTCGAATTATCAATTTTTGAAATACCGAAAAGATGCGGAAACGTTAAAAAACGGATTGTTACAAATCGATTTTTCAGCGAAAATAGCGGAAGGTGATATCAATGAACTTCAAGCACTCGTGAAAGCCGTTTCTTGGGCAAGAGATTTAGTGAATGAACCCGTATCTTTCCTCACAGCTTCCCAATTAGCAAAAGAAATTGAACTAAAAGGAACTGAAGCTAAATTCTCCGTTTCTATTCTCGAAAAGTCGAAAATAGAAGCGTTAAAAATGGGTGGACTTTTAGCGGTTAACAAAGGTTCAATTGATCCGCCAACATTCACCATCATTGAATACAAACCCAAAAAAGCGATCAATAAAAAACCAATTGTACTAGTTGGAAAAGGCGTTGTGTATGATACAGGTGGATTGAGTCTTAAACCAACTGCAAGTTCCATGGATTTGATGAAAAGCGATATGGCTGGAGCAGCTTGTATGGCTGGAACTATCTACGCAGCTGCCATGATGGATCTTCCCGTTTACTTAATCGGATTAATTCCCGCAACGGATAATAGACCTGGACAAAATGCGTATGCACCTGGAGATATCGTTCGCATGTACGATGGAACAACTGTCGAAGTATTGAATACCGACGCAGAAGGAAGAATGATTTTAGCAGATGCATTAGCTTATAGCGATAAATGGAAACCCGAATTGGTAATTGATGCAGCGACCTTAACTGGTGCAGCTGTGCGAGCTATTGGGACAAAAGCTTCCGTTGTAATGGGCAATGCAGATAAAAAATACTTTAAACTCTTAGATGAAGCAGGAGAAGCAACGCACGAACGCGTGGTTCAATTGCCATTCTGGGATGACTACTTCGAGGAAATGAAGTCAAAAATTGCCGATTTGAATAACTTGGGCGGGCCACACGCAGGAATGATTACAGCTGGAAAATTCTTAGAGCATTTTGTGAAAGCTCCGTATATTCACATGGATATTGCAGGTCCAGCATTTCTTGAAAAACCACAAGACTATAAAGGTCTGGGTGGATCAGGTGTTGGTGTACGCTTGTTAATCAACTTCTTAAAACGTTTGAGCTAATGGAAAAAGAAAAAGAAAAGGTACGCGAAGAAGGAAGTGCTACTCCAATTCGAATTGGAATTTCTGTTGGAGATATTAACGGGATTGGACCAGAAGTCATTATCAAAGCGCTGAGCGATAACCGTATTTTATTAGACTGTACACCAATTATCTATGCATCGACAAAAACCATGTCGTACCATAAAAAAACCATAGCTGATAGCGATTTTAACTATCAAACATGTAAATCGGCAACGGATGCAATCAATCGAAAAATCAACATTGTCAATTGCTGGAACGAAGAAGTTCAATTTGAATTAGGAAAAGGAACAGAAATCAGCGGTAAATACGCCTTTCTATCCTTGGAAAAAGCTACAGAAGATCTTGCATCTGGAAAAATAGATGTGTTGGTAACAGCACCAATCTCCAAAGAAGCGATTGGGAAAGCAGGTTTTCAATTCCCCGGTCATACAGAATACTTGGCGCACCTTGCTGGAATGGAGGAAGCACTAATGACCATGGTGAGTGGCAATCTGCGTGTTGCATTGGTAACGACTCATTTGCCTTTAAAAGATGTGGTTACAACGCTTACGCGTGAGAAAGTGTTGTTAAAGATAAAAGAATTAGATGCTTCGCTTCGGAAAGATTTTGGCATTCAGCGACCGAAAATTGCCGTCTTTGGTGTGAATCCACATGCTGGAGAAAATGGTAAAATGGGTACAGAGGAAGCTGAAATTATTACTCCTGCTATCAATCAAGCTAGAGCAGAAGATATTTTTGCACTTGGACCTTTTCCTGCGGATGGATTTTTTGGTTCTCCATCACGTGATCAATACGACGGAGTTTTAGCAATGTACCACGATCAAGGTTTGGCTGCTTTTAAAGCATTGGCATTCGAAGATGGTGTAAATTTCACTGCTGGATTGCCAGTTGTACGTACTTCGCCCGATCATGGGACAGCTTTTGACATTGCGGGACAAGATAAAGCAAACGGTCAATCCATGCGAAGCGCGATCTTTTTAGCCATGGATATTTTCCGTACTCGTCAGTTTTTGAAAGAGATAGCTATAAATCCATTGATGCCACAACCAGCAGGTTCGGGTAAAAAGAGAAGCAACTCGCACCATGATATTGAATAAGTAAAATTAAAAAAGGTAAGTTATGAACAACTTTTAGTTTATTTTAATTACCTTTGCCCTCCAATTTTTGTATAGTGAAGAAACCAGTAAGTGCGTTCATAATCCACTTTGTTGGATTGAAACTAGGAACTTTTTTGTACGAATTTGAGATTGATAAAACGTTCTTTGAAGACATTGAATATTCTTTGATCGAAGATGGAAAGGTGAATGTTCGCCTTTCGCTTTCGAAAAAAGAAACCATGATGGTCGGTGAATTTACAATCACTGGTACAGTTTTTACCAGTTGTGATCGGTGTAACGATCCGGTTGAGCTACCCATTAATGGAGAATACCGTATAGTCTACAAGTTTGGTGAAGAACTTTCAGATGATGAGAACTTAATTGTACTCGATCCTGATGCGTTTGAAATCGATCTTGTGCCACAGCTCTACGAATTCATGAGCGTTTCTTTACCCGCCCGCATTCTGCATACACCAGGAGCTTGCAATGAAGAAATGATGGCGTTGTACAGTACGTATATCGTCAATGCAAATCAACCAGATGAGGATGATTTCGATGATGATGATGAAGACTGGGATGACAATGACGATGATGATGAAGACTTCGACGACGAAGATGAGGAGGATGAAGATGATTCCGATCCAGTTGACGAACCAGATAAACCAATTGACCCACGGTGGTCAGTATTGAAAAATTTGAATTAAAACGTCCCGGTTAGCGGGAAAAATAAATACATAAAATGGCACATCCAAAGCGCAAAATTTCGAAAACACGTCGCGACAAGAGAAGAACGCATGTGAAGGCAGTTGCTAAGAACATCTCTACTTGTCCTACAACAGGGCAACCGCATTTGTTCCACCATGCTCACTGGCATGAAGGTAAATTGTACTACAAAGGAAGAGTAGTTGCAGAAAAAGAAGTAGCGATTTAATTTCGTTGCTAAATTTTAATTATTCCTCCTGATGAAGATAGGAATTGATATTTTGGGCGGTGATTTCGCTCCCGAAGCTAACATTGCTGGGGCGGTACTTGCTAAAAAAGAACTTCCTCAGGATGTAAAACTCGTGTTGATAGGCGATCAGAATCAAATTCTGGATGGCCTTAACGCGCGTGGTATTGATGTGAATGATTTTGAAATCGTTCATGCTCCAGATGTAATAACAATGCACGATCACCCTACTAGGGCTATTCCGCAAAAACCCTTCAGCAGTATTGCTGTTGGCTTTGACCTGTTGGCCAAAAAAGAGATTGACGTGTTTGCAAGTACAGGTAATACTGGTGCTATGCTTGTTGGATCCATCTATAAAATCAATACCATTCCGGGAATCATACGTCCGTGTATAACCTCAGTTTTACCAACAATTGATGGAGGGAACTCCATTTTGTTGGATGTTGGATCAAATGCCGACTGCAAAGCTGATGTGTTGTACCAGTTTGCTGTTCTAGGTTCTATTTACGCCAAAAACGTTTATGGAATTGAGAATCCTAAAATTGCTTTACTCAATATTGGAGAAGAAGAAACGAAAGGGAATCTATTAACGATTGCAGCACATCGATTATTCGCGGAATCAGATGAAATTAATTTCATCGGAAACTTAGAAGGTCGTGACTTGTTTAACGGAAAAGCAGATGTGATTGTTTGTGACGGTTTTACAGGGAATGTTGTTCTAAAGGAAGCAGAAGGAATTTATACTCTGATGAAAAAAAGAGGTATTGTTGATGAATACTTTGACCGATTCAATTATGAAAATTATGGTGGAACACCCATTTTAGGAGTAAAAGGAAACGTTATTATTGGTCACGGTATTTCAAACGATAAGGCGGTAAAAAGTATGTTGTTGCATGCGTATGAAGTCGCAAAATCAGGATTAGCAGAAAAAGTTAACGAAGCATTTAATCAATAATATGGGTAAAGTTACAGCAGCAATAACAGGAATTTGCGGATACCTCCCCGAAGAAATCGTAACAAATGAAGATTTGTCAAAATTGGTTGACACTTCAGATGAATGGATCACTTCACGAACTGGAATCAAGGAACGTCGCATTATGCGCGAAGGTGCTTCTTCAGATATCGCAGCAGAAGCGGTGAAGGGATTATTAGCAAAAACCAACACCGATCCAATGGATATCGAATTGGTTATTGTAGCAACTGTTACTCCAGATTATCCTTTTCCAAGTACGGCAAATGTTGTGTGTGATAAAGTAGGAATGAAGAATGCTTGGGGTTATGACCTCATTGCGGCTTGTTCTGGCTTTATTTATGGTTTATCAACAGGTGCAGCTTTCATTGAAGCAGGAAAATACAAAAAGATCATTGTGATAGGTGTTGATAAAATGAGCGCAATACTTGATTATGAAGATCGAAGTACTTGTGTGATTTTTGGAGATGGAGGTGGAGCTGTTTTACTCGAGCCAAATACAGAAGGTTTAGGTATCATTGATAGCATTCTCCGCAGTGATGGTGCTGGTCGTAACTACTTATTATTACCCGCTGGTGGTTCACTGATGCCTTCAACGCATGAAACAGTTGATCAACGCATGCACTATGTAAAACAAGAAGGTAAACAAGTCTTTAAATTTGCTGTTACCAATATGGCAGAAGTTTCGGCTGAAATAATGGAACGCAATAACCTAACAGCTGAAAATGTTGATTGGTTGGTTCCACATCAAGCTAACTTACGCATCATTGATGCAACTGCTGATCGTATGGGATTACCAAAAGAAAAGGTAATGGTGAATATTCAGCGTTACGGAAATACAACAGCAGGTACATTACCATTGTGCTTATGGGATTGGGAATCACAACTTAAAAAAGGAGATACGCTTATTTTATCAGCTTTCGGGGGTGGATTTACCTGGGGGGCGATTTACCTGAAATGGGCTTATAATTCATAGAAAAAACTATTTTTACAAACGTTAGAAAAATCATTACTTATGAATCTGAATGAAATTCAAGACCTGATCAAATTCGTAGCGAAATCAGGAGTTACCGAAGTAGAGATTGAACAAAAAGATTTCAAGATCATTATTAAGTCGGAAAAAACGAAAGCTGAACAACAAATTTATGTTCAAGCCGCCGCACCACTTGCACAACCACAAATTGCTGCTCCTGTAGCTCAACCTGCTGCTGCAACTCCAGTTGTTAGCGATGCTCCAGTGAGTGAAGATTCAAAATATATTGTATTTAAATCACCAATGATTGGTACATTCTACCGTTCAGCTGGTCCAGATAAAGAGTCGTTTGTGACAGTTGGTCAATCGATTACAAAAGGAAATACACTTTGCATCATTGAAGCAATGAAGTTGTTCAACGAAATTGAAGCTGAGCATACAGGTAAAATTGTAAAAGTATTGGTAGACGATGCGTCTCCAGTTGAATACGATCAACCATTATTCTTAATTGATCCTGCATAAGCAGCCAACAAGAACGCATTCCCTTTTGCGGAATGAATGCAAATTTCGAACTTAAACAAGTTTATCATGTTCAAGAAAATATTGATTGCCAATCGTGGTGAAATTGCTTTGCGTATTATTCGTACCTGCAAAGAAATGGGAATTCGCACGGTTGCTGTTTACTCTACTGCTGATAAAGATAGTCTTCCCGTAAGATTCGCTGATGAAGCTGTGTGTATCGGTCCACCACAAAGTAGTAAATCGTACTTATCGATTCCAAATATTATCGCTGCGGCTGAAATTACGAATGCAGATGCGATTCACCCTGGTTATGGTTTCTTATCTGAAAACGAAAAGTTTTCTAAAGTATGCCAAGAGCACGGAATTAAATTCATTGGTGCTTTACCAGAACAAATTGCAGGAATGGGCGACAAAGCCACGGCTAAAGCAACCATGATTGCAGCTGGAGTTCCATGTATTCCGGGATCAAAAGGATTATTGAAAGATGTAGCTGATGCGATCGCAACGGCAAAAATAGTACGTTATCCTGTCATCCTGAAAGCAACTGCTGGAGGTGGTGGAAAAGGAATGCGCATTGTTTGGAAAGAAGAAGATCTTGAAGCGGCTTGGGATTCAGCTCGTCAGGAATCTGCAGCAGCCTTTGGGAATGATGGTCTTTACATGGAAAAATACATTGAAGAACCACGTCACATTGAAATTCAAATTGCTGGTGACCAATATGGAAATGCTTGTCATTTATCAGAACGTGATTGTTCCATTCAACGCCGTCACCAAAAATTGGTTGAAGAAACACCTTCTCCATTTATGACAGACGAATTGCGTGAGCGAATGGGTGAAGCTGCAATTAAAGCTGCAAAAGCTGTTCGTTATGAGGGTGTAGGTACAGTTGAGTTTTTAGTAGACAAAAACCGTGAGTTCTACTTCATGGAAATGAATACACGAATTCAAGTTGAGCACACAATCACCGAAGAAGTAATCAATTACGATTTGATCAAGGAACAAATCAAATTGGCAGCAGGTGAAAAAATTTCAGGAAAAAATTATTACCCGCAATTACACGCAATCCAATGCCGTATCAACGCAGAAGATCCGTACAATGATTTCCGTCCTTCACCGGGGAAAATCACAAGTTATCACTCTCCAGGTGGTCATGGTGTGCGCATCGATACGCATGCTTATGCAGGATATGTGATTCCATCGAATTACGATTCCATGATTGGAAAATTGATCGTTGTAGCGCAAACACGTGAAGAAGCAATTCTCAAAATGAAACGCGCTTTGGATGAATACATCATTGAAGGTGTAAAAACTACGATTCCATTCCACCAGAAATTGATGGAAGATCCACAGTTTAAAGCTGGAAATTTCACAACAGGATTCATGGATACGTTTGAATTCTAGGTGATTAAATAAATAATTGATAAAAGGCGAATGATTCATTCGCCTTTTTTTATGTTTAATAAGACCATTGCAAAATTCATTAATTGAGGCACGATTAAAATTTAACACCGCAGTTTACGCTTTTAAATGAGGATGTTGAATTTTTGAAGTAACGAAGAGTAAAGGGTTTTGCAATGGTCTTTAATTTTTGTTAATTGGTCAATGCCAGAATGACAGGAAGCTTGTTTGGCAAGATTGTTGTCAATTTAATCATGATTTAGGTGGTTAGGTTGAATGCGAATGGTATAAAGACGCCTGTTTTTATGCCATTCGTGCTTTTTATACGTTTGTATTCGTGACACACTGCTCATTTAATCTCTTTTTAATTGGTTTTAAC
>JAYSRF010000183.1:0-8865 GCA_043721195.1 Fluviicola sp.
ATTCCTGGACCAAGAATAAATAACCACTTATCTGCTTTCGCTGGAATAAAATCCTCTTTAAAGAACATTTTCCCTGCATCTGCAAGTGGTTGTAAAATTCCCCATGGACCAGCTCTATCTGGACCGATTCGATCTTGAAGCCAAGCAGCAACTTTCCGTTCTGCGAGGGTCAAATACGTTGCGATTAGTAATGTAACACTGAATAACGCAACTACTATAATGATTTTCTCTAACATCTTATTGACCTCCCGTTAGTTTTTTAGCATCTCGTTTTGCATCATTTTGCAAATAATGGCCTTGTGAAATCACTGAATGACGATTGATCACACGTGGACCTTCAATGTTCCATGCAGCAGCATCTTTTTTATCAAAGCGACAATCGTTGCAGATCCAAGCTGTTTTACCATCAATATCTTCGATTTCACCGTATTGATCTTTACGACCTGTAACACGCATGATTTCATTTCCGTACATCCAAACAACTGCTTTACCAGCACATTTTGTACACTCACAGCTTGCATTCATTGGTTTCAAGAACCAAACACGGCTTTTGAAACGGAATGTTTTATCGGTCAATGCACCAACTGGGCATACATCGATCATATTTCCTGAGAAATCATTGTCAACGGCTTGTTCAATATAGGTACTGATTTCAGCATGCTCACCACGGTGCATTATACCATGAACACGTTTTTCTGTCAATTGATTGGCAACATAAACACAACGGTAGCAAAGAATACAACGGTTCATGTGCAATTTGATCTTCTCACCAATATCGATTGGATCAAACGTACGACGCTCTTCTTCGTAACGCGTTCCTTCTTTTCCATGTTCGAAACCTAAATCTTGCAAGTGACATTCGCCAGCTTGGTCACAAATAGGGCAATCGAGTGGGTGATTGATCAATAAAAATTCAGTAACCGCACCACGATTTTCGTGCACACGTTCACTGGTTTTATTTTTGATCACCATTCCATCCTGAACAGGAGTAGAACAAGAGGCTACCAATTTTGGCATTGGACGTGGATCGGCTGTTGAACCTGCGGCAACTTCTACCAAACATGTTCTACATTTCCCACCACTTCCTTCTAATTTGCTGTAGTAGCACATTGCAGGAGGCACCACATCTCCGCCAATCTTACGAGCGGCATTGAGAATGGTTGTTCCCGGTTCTACTTCTACTTCAATATCGTCAACGATAACTTTTATCATAACTTATGACTTATACTAAAGGTACATGAGCACTTGCAATTCCGAAGTTGCGTTTTTGCGCTTCGTCAGGACTGTTTACATGCCATTCAAATTCTTCTCTAAAATGACGAATCGCCGCCGCTACTGGCCATGCAGCTGCATCGCCCAACGGACAAATCGTATTTCCTTCTATTTTTTTGTTGATTTCTGCTAACAAATCAATGTCGCGTAGGTTTCCGTGTCCGTATTCCAATCGGTGGAGTACTTTTTCCATCCAACCTGTTCCTTCACGGCAAGGTGAACATTGTCCACAGGATTCATGTGCGTAAAAACGTGCAAAATTCCATGTATTTCGAACGACACATTGATCTTCGTCAAACACAATAAAACCACCAGATCCAAGCATAGAACCAGTTGCGAAACCGCCTTCAGCCAAACTTTCGTAAGACATTAAACGATCCGTTCCTTCTGCTGTTTTGCACACAAGGTTGGCTGGTAAAATAGGAACCGAAGATCCACCTGGTACACATGCTTTTAATTTCTTTCCGTTGGCAATTCCTCCACACCACTCATCCGAGTAAATGAATTCTTCCACAGAAAGACCTAAATCTATTTCGTAAACACCTGGATTTACTAAATTTCCACAAGCAGAAATCAGTTTTGTTCCAGTGCTTTTTCCAATTCCAATTTTTGCATATTCTGCTCCACCATCATTGACAATTGGAACAACTGCGGCAATCGTTTCAACATTGTTCACCACTGTTGGACAACCCCATAAACCTTTTACAGCCGGGAATGGTGGTTTCATTCGTGGATTCCCACGTTTTCCTTCCAATGATTCAATCAATGCTGTTTCTTCTCCACAAATGTAAGCACCGCCTCCAGGAGCGACAGACAAATCCAAATCATATCCAGAGCCAAGGATGTTTTTTCCTAACCAACCATTCGCATAAGCTTCAGCGATTGCTTTTTCCAAAATATCCAACACCCACATATATTCTCCACGAATATAAATGTAAGACTGATTGCAACCCAAAGCGTAGCTAGAGGTAATCATTCCTTCCACCAATAAGTGAGGGATTTTTTCCATCAAATAGCGGTCTTTGAACGTTCCAGGCTCACTTTCATCAGCGTTGCACAACAAATAGCGAGGCACACCTTCTGGTTTTGCTAGAAACGACCATTTCATTCCAGTAGGGAAACCAGCTCCTCCACGGCCGCGAAGACCAGAGGCTTGTACTTCTTCCACTACATTTTGTGGTGACATTGTTTTCAATGCTTTTTCCACAGAACGGTAACCACCATGTTGGCGATACACCTCGTATTTTTCAATTCCAGGAACGTTAGCGTGTTCCAATAATAGCTTTCTTCCCATCTTTAGTCGTTCGATGAAGTTGAGTGTTCTTTGCGGAGTGTATCCAACAATTCGTCTACTTTGGCAGGTGTCAAATGTTCATGGTAGTCTTTTCCACATTGCAACATTGGACCGTAACCACAAGCGCCCAAGCACTCAGCGGTTTTCAGTGTAAACATTCCATCAGCTGATGTTCCGCCAACTTCTACATTGAGTCGTTGCTTTAAGTGATCAATTATAGCATCACTTCCTACCAGCATACAAGGTCCAGTACGGCATACTTCCAATACCACTTTACCCGTTTTATCGACGTTGAACATCGTATAAAAGGTAGCAACTTCGTAGACTTCAATTGGTTGAATGTTGAGAATTCCAGCGACATAATTCATTGTAGGAACGCTTAGCCAACCGCCAAAATCTTCTTCAGCCATGTGCAATATTCGCATCAACGCACTTTTCTGCTTTCCTTCTGGATATAGCTGAATAACGCGTTGCACTTCCGCCATACGTTCAGTACTGAACTGCGGCACTACCTCGTCGGTAGTTGAATTTCCGTTTGTTACTTTTATGCTCATCTTATGCGTCCAATTCTCCAGCAATTACATTCAAACTACTCAATGTCAATACGGCATCTGAGATCGTTTGTCCGGTTATCATTTCCGGATATGCTTGGTAATAAATGAAACAAGGGCGACGGAATTGCAAACGGTATGGTGTTCGTCCGCCGTCACTTATCAAGGAATATCCTAATTCACCATTTCCTCCTTCAACACTGTGGTATACTTCTCCAACTGGAATTGGTGTTTCACCCATTACAATTTTGAAATGGTAAATAAGGGCTTCCATTTTAGTATACACATCTTCTTTATTTGGAAGGAAGAATTCAGGAATGTCTTTTGCATGATAATCGCCTTCTGGTAAATTGTCATACGCTTGGTGAATGATTGCCAAACACTGACGAATTTCTTCTTGACGTACTTGAAAACGGTCGTATGTGTCTCCCTGTGTTCCTACAGGAATGATAAAATCGAAATCTTGGTAAGAACAATACGGGTTCATGACACGTACATCATAATCAACACCTGCAGCTCTCAAGTTTGGACCTGTAAATCCATATTCCAATGCACGTTCACCTGTAATAGGGCCACAACCGATGGTGCGATCCATAAAAATGCGGTTGCGTGATAGTAAGCTATCGAATTCGTTGAAATGCTTCGGGAATGATGCTAAGAATTTTTTGAGTAATTCATGAAATCTTGGTGAGAAATCACGTTCAAATCCTCCAATACGACCTGTATTTGTTGTCAAACGAGCACCACACAATTCTTCGAAAATCTCGTAGATTGCTTCTCGCTGTTGGAACATATAGGTAAAACCAGTTAAGGCTCCAGTATCAACACCAATTACGGAATTACATACCAAGTGATCAGAAAGTCGCGCCAATTCCATGATGATTACACGCATATAATCAACGCGTTTTGGAATCTCAGCACCAATCAGTTTTTCTACGGTTAAATTCCACCCAATATTGTTGATCGGCGAAGAACAATAGTTCAATCGATCCGTAATGGTTGTAATTTGATTGTATGGTCGGCGTTCAGCCAATTTTTCAAAAGCACGATGGATATAACCAACCGTTTGTTCAGATGAAAGGATTTTTTCTCCATCTACTTGCAAAACATTTTGGAAAATACCGTGTGTTGCAGGGTGAGTTGGCCCAAGATTTAAGGTAGCTATTTCGCCACCAATGGTATCTTGGGAAACTAATGTTTGTGGGTTTCTATGTTGCATATCGCTCATAACATCCAATTTTATCTTCCGAAGAAGCGATCGTCTTTATCTTCACGTGTTGCGTCTTCCAACTGAAATTCTTTTCGCAGTGGAAAATAATCCATGGAATCTTCATTGAGAATGCGCACCAAATTCGGGTGACCAGTAAATTGCACACCAAAAAAATCATAGGTTTCACGTTCTTGCCAGTTGGCACCAACATACAAATCAGTGATTGTTGCAATTGCTGGGTTTTCAATAGGTAAAAATGCTTTTAGGCGCAAGCGAACATTGTGTACCAATGAATGTAAATGGTAAACAACAGCTATTTCACGTCCTTTAGAATCAGGATAATGTACAGCACCAATCAAAGTCAGGAAAGACATAGCCAATTCAGCATCTTCTTTCAACCATTTAATGATGTCATGAGCTGCAGTTGCCGTAACTTCTACTGTCAAGAGATCATAAGGCATATCATGTTGCAAGATCGATTCCGAAAAATGTTCCTGCAAGCGTTGTAAAACCAATTCGCTGTTTACTGGATTACTCATCTTCGTTCAATTTGTATTTGGTCAACAAATGTTTGTATTCATCCGAATAGCGACGGCGCAATGACTCGTGTTTCACCAAACGGTGAATATTCATGATTCCTTCAATGATTTGTTCAGGTCGCGGTGGGCAACCAGGAACGTATACATCAACAGGAATTACACGATCGATTCCTTGAAGAACGGAATACGTATCAAAAATACCACCTGAAGAAGCGCAAGCACCAACAGACAATACCCATTTCGGTTCCGCCATTTGTTCGTACACTTGTTTCAAGATAGGTGCTAGTTTTTTAGAGATCGTACCAGCTACAATAAGCAAATCAGCTTGACGAGGAGAAAACGACATACGTTCCATTCCGAAACGCGCTACATCGTAGTTCGAACCCATGGTTCCCATGTACTCAATTCCACAGCAAGAAGTAGCAAAAGGAAGTGGCCACACAGAATTAGCACGAGCCGCAGCGATTACTTTATCGAGCATCCCCAATTGAAATCCTTCTCCATTGAAGGTCTCCACACCATTAATAACTTCTACTTTTCCCATTCTAGAGCTCCTTTTTTCAGTACGTAGAAAAATCCAGTGAGAAATAAAGCAACGAAGATGATCACAGCGATCAATCCATCACCTTTTAATTCTTGGAAATTTACCGCATACGGGTAGAAGAAAATGACTTCTACATCGAATAATACAAAGAGAATGGCAGTCAAAAAGTAACGAATTGACACCGGAAAACGGGCATTTCCAACTTCTTCGATACCACATTCCCAGTTGGCATCTTTTTTCTTTCCTTTTAATTTAGGTCCCAACAAGTGCGTTACCACAAGTACAGTGACCACAAAACCCAGAGCCACAACGGCTTGGATCAATATTGGAATGTAATCATTTGCAGATGACATATTCTACCATTTTTTAGACCCGCGAATTTAAGATTTTTTAACGGGAAGCGTTAGCAAAATGGAGTTATTTAGAATAATTCTAAATTAGTTGATTTTCATCGATGGATAAGTGGTTTACTTCTGTGTTTTTGAGTGGTTGAGGGAATTGGGTTAGTTCGCTTTGTAGTATGGTATTCTTTGTACATTTGTGATGAACTTAATTGGAATACCTAATGAAATTTTTTCTTTTAATCGGATTTGTTTTTACCATAATACTCGCTTTTGCTCAGCCTGGGAGTTTGGACACGACTTTTAATTATAATCCTAATGTTATACCTTATTATTTAGGGCAGAGTGGGCCAGATGGGGTTGTAAACATTATAGTTAAACAGATAGATGGAAAAATTATTCTGGGAGGTGAATTTAATAAGTATAATGGATATACAAGGAAAGGAATTGTAAGAATAAACTCTAATGGATCGGTTGATGAAACGTTTATTGTTGGGACTGGTTTTTCTAATTCCGTAAAAGATATTGATATTCAAGCCGATGGTAAAATTATTGTCTCAGGCTTTTTTGGTACTTACAATGGTGTAACCGCAAATAGTATTGTTAGACTAAACCCTAATGGTTCTATTGATCCATCATTTGACTCAGGTTTAGGAACTAATTCTGCAGGGATTTACAATGTTGTTTTGACATCTGAGCAAAAAATCGTTATTACTGGACATTTTTCGACTTATGATGGCCAAAGTAAAAATTCGATTGCCCGACTAAATTTAGATGGTACTCTTGATAATTCATTTCTTTTCAGTAATCCTCCATCATCCATCTATTCAGTGGCCATACAACAAGACGATAAAATAATTGTTTGTAACCCAGAATTAAGACGAATCAATCCAGATGGATCGATAGATACTAATTATAATGCTGCTAATGTTAATTTCTCAGGTGGTATTTCAACAAGATTACTATTGTTATCTAGTGGTAAATTGCTTGTTACAGGTAACTTTACAGGCTTTAATGGGATAAGTAGAATTGGTATTGCATTATTTAATGAGGATGGAACTTTAGATGAAAGCTTTGATCCTGGTCTTGGTGTAACCGGTGGTAGTGCTAACATGGATAACCCTAATAATTCAGACTATCTGCTCTTTATAAACAATGTGTTTACTATGAAAGAAAGAGTCGATGGTAAAATTATTTTAGCTGGTAATTTTTCGAGTTATAATGGGGTTAATTGTAGACGAATGGCAATGATAAATTTAGATGGCTCATTATTTACTCCAATTGATGGTTATTATTACGGTTATCAGTTTAGAACGTTGCTTATAAATGATGATTTATCCTATTTTGCTGGGGGTGGATATTTTGGGGAAACAGAACACATTAGGAGATCTTATTTTGGTAAATATTCAAGCTCTGGTGTATTGGATTTAAGTTATCTGCCTGATAATGGAGCTGATAATATGATTCGTTTAATTGAAACCCAAAGTGATGATAAAATTATGGTTGCAGGCTTATTCGGAATGTATGATAATTTCCTAACCTCTAGATTAGCTCGTTTAAATGAAAATGGAAGTGTTGATACTAGTTTTCAGAATACTGTTGCTAGTAATGGTTTAATTCTGGACTTAGCAATACAAGCCGACGATAAAACAATTATAGTTGGAGATTTTACAAGTACCTTTCTTTCGCCAGTTAATAGGATAGCCAGGTTGTTTTCTTCTGGGAAAATTGACACAACCTTTCAAACTGGCACAGGTGCCGATGACTACATTAATCAAGTTGAAATTCAACCTGATGGAAAGATCCTTTTATTTGGTGTTTTTATGAATTTCAACAACAATGCTGTTGCTAGGATTGTTCGATTAAATACGGATGGTTCAATAGATTACTCGTTCAATTCTAGTCTAGCTTTGGATACTTTAACATTAAATAATCCTTCTACAATATTTAAAGCCGTTACAATACAGTCTGATGGAAAAATCCTTGTTGGTACAAATTCAAATCAAGGGATCTATAGGTTAAATGAGGATGGTTCAGAAGACCCCACATTTAATTATAATGGAACTCCTTTTCAACCGGATGATATTGACCTCACTATTGATGGTAAAATTGTAATTACGTATGGAGGAAACATTTATCGCTTATTTCCAAATGGCATGTTAGATGCTAGTTTTTCAAATGAAATTTCTGCACCTACCTATTCAACATTAATTCAACCTGATGGAAAAATCATTGTTAATTGTGGAAATGAGTTAGTTACGCTAGATGCTAATGGACATATTGACGATCGTTTTTTCCTTTATAACACTCATCCAGGTTGGGGTTATACTCCAAATGTTTCAGGTTCTATTAGCGCAATTAAACTTCAATCATCTGGGAAATTACTCGTGGGAGGTGATTTCACTTATTTCCAAGATATTATGTCAAATAGTATCACGCGATTGAATAATATCAATCTCCAACTTACTTTGGATTCAATTGTTGATCTCGGCTGCAATAATAGTGGACAATTATTTGTTAGTGCTTTATTTGGCACAGAGCCCTATTCTTATGAATGGATTAACCCACCTAACGTTTTATCCAATCAAATAACAGTTGATACCGAAGGTGTCTATATTTGTAAAGCCACTGATTTTTTGGGTGAGACTGCCTTTCTTTATGTACATGTTGATGGTCCAAGTACGTTATTAGATTTAGAGCTTAATGTTACGAGTCTTCATTCATCTTTTCGCCCTGGTTTTGAATCGCTTGTTTGGCTCAACGCCTTCAACGACGGCTGCCTGCCTACATCTGGTCAACTCAAATTAGCTTACGATCCTTTGTTGGATTTCGTAAGTTCCAATCCTGCTCCAACTTCACAAAATGGCGACACACTTATCTGGGATTTTACAAGCATTACTTACGATTCAGCGCATATCACTCCGCAAATTGTATTCAACACATCAGTACTTGCAGTAATTGGCGACACGATTGATTTCACAACCATTATTACACCAATTGCTGGCGATGCGGACACAACCAATAACATCAAATATTACAGTTCACCAGTTGTGAATGGGTATGATCCGAATATCAAATCCGTTTATCCTGTTGGGAAATGCGATGTTGGTTACA
>JAYSRF010000184.1:0-8837 GCA_043721195.1 Fluviicola sp.
AAGATGTAAAAGATGGAATGGATATCGCGCTTTGTTCGATTGATTACGAAACAGGAATTCTAAAATATGCTGGAGCAAACAATGAATGCGTCATTATTCGGGGTAAAGAAGTCTTTGAATTAAAGCCAGATAAACAGCCTATTGGTCAGTTTGTGGACGCAAAACCATTTAACCAACAAGAATTCCAATTAGAGGAAGATGATTGTATCTACTTGTATACAGACGGTTACGTTGATCAATTTGGTGGTGAAAAAGCGAAAAAATTTAAATCACGTCCTTTTAAAAACATGTTGACAGAATTGACTCATTTGACCATGCAAGAACAATTCATTGCTATTCATACAGCATTTGATAATTGGATGGGTGATCTGGATCAGATTGATGATGTTTGTGTATTTGGAGTACGTTATAAAAAGAAATAATGATACGAATCCTACAGTTCATTCCGATTACTTGTTTCGGATTTATACTCCTCTTTTTAACAGGTTGGACTTGGTTTAATTGGCATATCACAACAGTACTCCCCTATCTCATTGCATTTCTTGATCTTTTTTTAGCAAGTATTGCTTGGCAAACAAGTCGCACAAAATGGGTAAAACAAGCCAGCACATTGTTGTTTTTATCAGCACTTTTGTTTGGTGTTTTACTGGTAATCGAAGTGATTCCAATCAAATCAATTTGGTCTATTTTCGTTTTAATTGGCTTAAGTAGCATTCATCTTTATCTCTATGAATTAGCTAAAGGATCTGGCATCTACACCCGTTATTTCAAATTGATTTTACTACTCCCATTGATCCTCACAATTACGAGTGTTGCAGGGCTCTATCTCTGGAATGGAAGTTTGACCATTGCTTGGTTGAGTTTAATACTAACAATCTTACTTTCTTTGGTTGGAGTGATTGCTGGTTATAAACGTACTTAGAATTTGATTCAACTATTCAACGTATGAACCAAATCCGTATAAGCGTTTCAGCCAGTATTCAGATGTTTCAATTTGAGTAATCATAATGCCTTTCGAAGAACTTGCATGAATCATTACCAACGGTTCTCCTTTTTCTGAAATCAAGAGTCCAACATGCGAAACGCCTGAACCATTATTAAAGAAAATCAAATCACCTTTCTGAGCTTTACTTTGTTTTATCTTCTTTGACGATTTGTATTGATCTTCTGCCCTGCGCGGTAAATCCTTTTTAAATTCTTTCATCACGTAGGTTGTAAAACCACTGCAATCAAAACCACTTGGATCCGTTCCTGCCCAAACATAGGGAACACCAATTTGTTTCTTAGCATAGTCAACAATTTCATCTCTTCGTTTACGAATTAATGCTGTTTCAACTGTTTCAACCGATTCATTATCTGGAATATCTGCTGGCTTGATGTCCTCTGGATTATCTAGATCAGGAACATGGTCAAATAAACCAAATAAAATCTGTTGCAATTCATCAAATTTATCCTGTTCACCTGCCCTTTTTAATTCATTCGACCAAGCAATTAAATCTTTCTTCAAAGCGGTAACATGATCAATGTGCGCATTAAAGACCTTCATTCCATCACTAGAAGCTTTCACATCTAAAAATAATTTACGCGCTTCTTGCAAGGCATCAGGATGCGTTTGTGACCAAAATTCTTTTTGAGCCAATTGAAACATCGCTAAGCTTTTATAAAACTCAGGTTGTAATGAATAATCATAATCTGGTTTATCCAATAAACGATCTGCACGTCTAAAAACGGATGGATAATGCCCTTGATCATAGAGAATTTCCAACTTATCAATCGCTTTTACTTGTGCGTTTGAATTCACTGTATAAACAAGTGAAATCAATACGACTATAATCCTTACTCGAAACTGCATATACTCATCAATTCAAATCGAAAATAAACAATTTGATCACACAATTCAATTGAAAAAAGTAAACAATGAATTGTTAACGATATTCTTGTCTTTCTTTACCTATTTTTCATCTACTTTAACATTTATTGCAGTTTAAAACATTAACCATTTCAAATATTTGCGTTAATTCGTTACTTTAGTTCTTACAAGATATTATTTCGACATGAAACAACTCATTTTAGCTGTTGTGACGTTGGTAACTGTTTCGGTTACTTATGCTCAACCAATCACCAAAACGCCAGCCTATTCTAATGGTCAACGCATTGAGGAAATCCTTACATACATTGAAAAATTATATGTTGATGAAGTAGAAGATACCAAACTCATGGATGCTGCAATTACTGCTATGTTGGAAAAATTGGATCCGCATTCTGTGTATATTTCAAAAGAGGAAGTTGATGATGCAAATCAGCGTATTGAAGGTAGTTTCGTGGGAATTGGAATCCGTTTTCAAATTCTAAAAGACACCTTGATTGTCGTTGAAACAATTGCTGGTGGACCTTCTCAAAAATTAGGAATTCGGGCGGGAGATAAGATTGTCAGTATCGAAGGACTCAACATTGCTGGAATTGGTTTGAAAAACACACAAGTTCGCGAAAAATTAATGGGAGATTTGGGTACAAAAGTTCGCATTGACATTATGCGTAAAGGAACTAAAAAGGCGCAAAACTATGTGATTACGCGTGATCGAATCCCTGTTAATTCAGTCGATTGTTCGTACATCGTCGCTCCTGGAATTGGTTACATTAAGTTGAATAGTTTCTCGCGTTCGTCTCATGAAGAAATCACTAAAAGTATCAAACAACTGAAATCTGAGGGAATGGAAAACCTGATCCTCGATTTACAAAGTAATGGTGGTGGTTTGCTCAATCAAGCACAATTGTTGGGCGATGAGTTTCTTTCAGAAGATAAATTGATTGTCTATTCAGAAGGTCGTGCCTATCCGCGTCAGGATTTAAAAGCAAACCCTAAAACGGTTGGAACGTGGGAAAAAGGTAGACTTATAGTTTTAACAGATGAGAATTCTGCTTCAGCAAGTGAAATCCTTGCAGGCTCGATTCAAGATTGGGATCGTGGGTTAATTGTTGGTAGAAGAAGTTACGGAAAAGGATTGGTTCAACGACCAATTGATTTAACAGATGGTTCTCAAATGCGTTTAACAATCGCACGTTACTTTACTCCAAGCGGTCGTTTTATACAAAAATCGTATGAAGATTTAGATGCTTATCGCAATGATTATATGACGCGTTTTATGAATGGCGAAATGTCACATTTAGATAGTATCAAATTGCCAGATTCGTTGAAATTTGAAACAAAATTGATGAAACGTCCAGTTTATGGCGGTGGTGGAATTATGCCAGATGTATTTGTTCCAATAGATACTTCAGAAATAACAGATGTTTACAGAGATGCCGCTAGTACTGGAGCTTTCAATTCATTTTCATTGACGTATGTAGAAGATCATCGTGATGAATTGAATAAAAAATATGAAAATTTGGATGATTTCATCAAAGGATTTAATTGTGACAAAGCAGTTATGGATGCATTCTTTGAACATGTGAAAAAAGAAGATCCAGAATTTAAATTCGTAGAAGAACAGTACAAAACAAGTTCATCCATTATGACATTACGTCTAAAAGCAAACATTGCACAAGACTTATTTGGTACTGAGGCATTTTATGAAATCTACAATGTGAAAAATGAAATTCTTCAAAAAGCAATTGAATTGTTACAAAACAATAGCTATGATGGTATGAATTTGGCTAAAACAAAGTAATTTTAGGGTGTTTTTAAGCAATTATACTATGAAGAAAAGTCTTGTTGTCGTTTGTGGAATCTTATTTCTAGCTGCATGTTCAGCTGGAAACCAAAAAAATGAAGGTGAAGTTGTATCTTCTGTAGCAGCTGGTGGCGAAAATGATGAAGCGTTTATCAAAGAAAATGCAAAAATGATTGCCAAAGAAGAAGCTGATGCAAAAGCTGCCGAAGAAAATGTCACAACACTCAAATTTGATAAAGAATTTCATGATTTTGGTGAAATTGCTGCTGGTTCAGAAAACAAATGCTCTTTTAAAGTAACCAATACAGGTGATAAGCCATTGATTATTTATAACGTAGGTGCAAGTTGTGGTTGTACAACACCAAAAAAACCAGAACATCCTATTCTACCTGGCAAAAGTGATGTCATAGAAGTTGGGTTCAAACCAAATGGACCAGGTAAATCTGAGAAAACGGTGACAGTTCAAGCAAATACAGAACCACGCGTTTCAACTGTGAAGGTAAAAGCAGATGTGAAGTAATATTCGATAAAAAATTCAAATGAATCCTTTTCCAATTCGGGAAAGGATTTTTTATTTTATTACCGTTACATGTCCAAAGAAGTTGGTTTCTATTCCAGCACAATTCCAGTAAATGACATGTACTTGATAGATTCCATCAGGACAAATAGCTCCTTTATATGTTCCATCCCAACCTGAGAAACTCCCCGATTCTTCATAGACCAATTCACCCCAGCGATTGAATATTTCAACTTGTTCAATCACATAATTGTATCCTTTATCAATGAATAGCGGGTTACGTTCATCGCCATCTGGAGTAAATGAATTTGGAAGATAGAAATACTGTTCGTTTTGCAAATCCACATAGATCGAATCATCAACAAACCCACACACATTAAAGGCATGAACGTAATACCAACCCGTTTCATTCAACAAAGCAGAAATACCTTGCCCTTGGTCGTTTGATAAATCCATTTCATAATTGGTTTCAATTCCCAACGATGAAAGTGAAACTTCATTTGCGCAGAATAGCAAACTATCTTTTGGTATGTATAAATCAATTGCAGCCATTCGATTAACAACCATTGAGTCACTAACCGATCCACATTGATTGGTTAACGTACACGTATAAAGACCTTCTTGAGTGATTAATTCAGTTGCATTGGTGGAACCTGAACTCCAAGAATAATTCCCACCAGTGCCTTGTGCTGTATAATCAAACCCAACACCTATTTCAAAACAGGTATCCAATATGGCAGGAAGATACAGTTCTGGAAAATGATTGATGATCACATTAATACTACTTGTATCTGCTCCACATTGATTGGAGCCAATCACCCAGTAGGTGCCAGAACTCGCTACCTGAATCTGATTGGATGTACTTCCATTGGACCATTCTGACGTTGTTACATTCGTCATTACAGGAATTAATGGAACGCTACTCCCATTTGCAACACATGTATCAATAGTGGATTGCAAAGAAATAGTTGGCAATAAGATAGTAGAAACTTCAATTGTTAATGAATCAATACCACAATTATTGGTTGCATAAATCGTGTAATTTCCAGGCTGATCAATATTCCGTTGTGTTGTAAGTACTCCATCATTCCAACTAATTGAAGTTGCATTGGTAACTATTGGAGAAACACTAAGCGGATAGTCATCTTCACAGACCGTATAATTAATTGGGTTTGTAATCGTTGGTAAATAATTGATCGTCACTTGCATTGTATCACTTACACTAGCACAAATGTTCGATGCACTTACCCAGTAAGAGCCAGAAGTATTGACTGTGATGTCAGGTGAAGTTTCAGTTGTATTCCAACTAAAATTGGTTGCATTGGTTGAGATCGTTTCCAAATTAACAAAATTACCAACAGTAATACACGTGTCAATATCGGTAGAAAGTTGAACAGTTGGATTGGATAATGTAACAACCTCAATAGCTAGGGAAGTTGAACCACATGCATTTGTAGCAGTAACAGTATATACACCAGGTTGAGATACATTTAATGCATTTTGGGTAGATCCATCAGACCAAACAACTGATGAATAGTTGGAAAGAATAGGATTTAGTGAAATCGGATAATCATTTAAGCATACTTCAACTAATGGTAGTTGCTGAATAACAGGAACAGCATTGGAAGTTAGTACAATTGAATCGGTTGTAACGCCACATTGACTCGTAAATTGAAGCCAATAGGTTCCAGGGGAAAATGCGGTCAGTGAGGATCCAACACTTCCGTTATTCCACAAATAGGTTTCAGAACCACTTAAATTGCCTTGATAATTGGGTGTGATTTGATAACCATTCACGGGGAAAGTACAAAAATTTTGGTCTTGCGGAAGTGATGCAGTTGCTCCAGTTACTAAAGCAACCGTGACTGTATCATATAGAATTTGGCAAACATTCGTTACTACAACTGTGTAAACGCCAGGATCAGTAATTGTTATAACAGAAGAGGTGCTCCCTGTATTCCAAAGAACTGTTGCATTACATTCAGTAGAAAGGTCAATTGTATGAACTGCTCCTTGACAAAGATTGATTAGAGAATCCGGTATCAAGTTTGAATTAGCTTGCACTATTCCTCCTAAAGTAAATGGATTAAACGAAGGAAAACCTGCATTACAAATTGTACCTGGAAACAATGTTATTCCATTATCGATATAATTGCAACCTAGACCAACTATATTGGGACTATTAATCACTCCCAGAAAAGGCATATTGGTACGTGCGAGGTAAATTCGTCCATCGTTACCAGTTTGCAAAGCACCATAATTGTAGTTTCCTGGTATATTTGAAAGTTCCACGACATTATTGTTGCTCAAATTGACTTGATACAAGCGCGATGTACTCCAAAGCGTCGCAATATATAGTAACTGATTGTTTGGTGAAAATTCCAAGCCGTAGACACCTCCAGAAATACCAGAATTCATGAGATCTTGATCGAAAGTAATTGCCCCAGTAGATTTATTGAAGTTCAACAACTCACAACTGTACCCATTAAAAGAAGTCGATGCAACTAATTTAGTACCATCTTGGGATGCTTTTAATGGTCCAATCATATTATTCCATGCGTACGAATATCCCACATTTGAAGCAACAGGAGCTGCAATTTCACCATTAGGAGAAAGCTTAAAAGCCAAAAATTGATTGGATTCTAATTTGTGCGAAACAACCCAAATATCGCTGCCATTTGTATGCAATACAGAAGTTAATTTTTCAGCCATATTTGTACTAAGCAGTACATTTTTCTGTGTAGTTACTACATCTCCGAGCCCTCCATTCAAACATAAATCAACCAAGGTATAGCGCATTGTTCCTGCTCCTTCATGATCTTCAGTAGTAAAAACATAATATTTATTGCAATAATTACCTAATGGAACAATAAGTGCTGCTTGAGTAGATGATGCTCCTCCTAAGATTCCGCTACCATTTGGCATAACGTTATTGTTTTTATCCCAAATAGTTTCGCCATTTGTGTAAAAAAGCACATCACCATTATCATCCGAAAGAACTGCTGTACCTTCAAGTGCTACTAATGGAGAAGTAATTGCTGTTGGTGGATTTGTACTAAAATCGAGACCTGCTCCCTGACCGAATAACCAAACATTATTTTCTGATTGAGCAATAACTATCAAAGGTGTTATTAAAACAAACAGAAAGATAAATAGAGTCTTCATACTGATTTAGAAGCGTTAATTGCCTAAAGATAAAACTAATTTTTCAACGGGTGCTTCAATCGTTTTAATGACGTCATATTGGTTCATGAGCTCATTTTAACTTATCGTACGCTTTTTCCAATAAAAAATAAAAATTATCCTTGGAATACATCCGTTCATATAAATCTTGCTGAATAGACTGAACGCGGGTGTATGCATTTTCAGAATTGGTTATCAACTGGTTAATAGACCTGACATCAGAATAGAGAACTCCTGCACCAGCACTAATTTTTTCATACGTTGGCTTTCGCTCGTTACCTAAAAAAGGAATTTTAAGACACATGTAATCAATGTCTTTGTTTGCCTCTTGCAAAGCATAGCTTTCATTTTCTGGAATAATAATACTTAAACCGATAAGATTAAATTGAAGTGAAAGTTTCATCAATGCTTTTTTCAAGTCTTCTGATCCAAGATTTCCATATTCTATTACCTTATCAGATCGTTTTAACCAATCACGCGAATAATCATCTTTGGCTTGTCCATAAAAATGCAGCGGTAAATTGAACTCCTTTACTAATTCTTCATAGTATTTGGCTCCTTTTGACACGGTTAATTTACCGAGATAAACAAACGCATAAGGAGCATTTGGATTATATGGAGACAGTTCTACATCTTCAAATGGTGAAGAATAATAAATCAATGTGGCTTTGGATGATAATTTCAATAAATTAGGTGAGTTGACGATTACTTCATCGCAGTAATTATTGATCCATTGCTGCTCCTTTCTTGAAACCCAACCAACCAATAATGGCTTTAACCACCTGAAAATAATTGATTTTTTCTCCAAGGTATAATACGTCAGATAAACATTGTCATCTAAGGTTTCGTATACCACTTTTTTACCAGCTTTTTTGGCATGTTTGGCTAAAGGAAGTAAGCGAAAATCATAAATATGAACGATACTACAATCGTCTAATTCACGTTTGTATTTGCGAATTAAATCCAATCTGAAAAACTTCAATAATAATCGATTATAAAAATTGACCAAGAAGCTTACTTTCTCAGATTTATCAAAATATACTTTCGTTTGAATGCCATTGGAATGAAACCAATTCAATTGCATTTCTAAACGTGGATGTAATGGATTTTCTTGAAATGAAGTGAAAATTTTAAGCATTTGGAATTTTTTCTAATACCATCATAAAGTTTGGCCGAAAATACCTCCGAATGGCGATCCAACAAGCACTCATGGCATAAATGATTCGCTGTTTAATATTTTTCGGTTTTTGGTATTCATACAACCATTTAAAATCAACCGGTCGAAGTTGAATGCGTTGTATCATTTCAAGCATTACGAAAGGATCCAAGAAAAGCGTGTGTTCTGAATTGGTAGATGGCTTACCATAAAAAAGGACTTGTAGCACATAACGAATGCCAAAAGAATTAGGTGTACAAACGATTATTGTACCATTTTCATTCAGAAAAGAACTATAAAACTGTAAAAA